>WAOL01000099.1 GCA_015521295.1 Desulfurococcales archaeon | reverse complement strand
CCCTAGACTCGCGGGCACTGCCCAGGTGATCCCCTCTATATACGCCTTCATAGCCACTATTGGCGTTATGAAGGGGGATAAGGCGATTAGCACGCCAATACCCACGGGGCCTAAGGAGGAGAGTGATAGGAACATCAGAAGGAAGCCGGGAATCATCACCAAGAACGATAGCTGGCCCGTGAACGTTGAGGATGCCCTAACGCTCGGGGCGAACGAACCTAATAGCAACCCTAGCGACGCAACCGCCAGTAACGAGAGGAAGGTCCCCACCACCATAATCAGTAAGGCGTTCGTACCTAGCAATGCGAGTGCTGCTGAGTTAAATGCTTGTGGAGCGGCACTCACGGTGCTTCCTGGCGTGCTTGAACTCACGTTACCTACGGAAGTCGTTACGGCACTGAAGACCATTGACGTGTATATCAGCATGCCTACGGTGAACGACGCGGTCGCAAGCGCGGCAATCACCAGAGTTCCGGCAAGCTTCGACAACACTATCTTAACCCTCGGTATGGGCAGTGATAGAAGAACCTCCAGAGTCTTCTCCTCATTCTCGGTTGCCATGGACGTTGAGGCAAAGCCCAACGCCGTCACTATGACTATTAATGGCGCCATAACGAACGTGAATGAAACCATAAACAGGGATGCTAGCGCTTGAGGAGGCACGAACCGTCCCCTAAACAACACCATCGCATACCCCCTGACAGGGTTCACCGTGAACTCCGGATTAAGGCCTGCCGACTTAAGGATGAGAGACCTAAGGAAGTCATTGACCCCGTCAATGAACGCGTTAGCTAGGCTCACCCCTATGCTTGCGATCATTGATATGCCCGTAGCTTTAGTGAATATCTTCACGAGCACGGGCTTACCTGAGGTGAAGTTGGCGGAGGCTCCCTTAGGAACCATGACAACCAAGTCGTACCTGTTACTCGAGAGCCCCTCGGCTATCTCACGTAGCGTGCACTGATTCTTGATGAACGTTATTGATGAGTGATTTCTAGCGTACTGAACCACGTAAGCACCTACGGGTCCCTTGTCCATGTCGCAAACAAGTATCTGGGCATGCATAGCTACGTGCTTGGCCTGCTGTGTAACAGCGCTGAATGCGAAGCCATAGATAGCACCCATAGCCACGAAGATAATTACGGGCATTACTATAGTTGAGATAATAACTTTCTTGTCCCTTAGAGCCGTCATTACCTCCTTCTTTACTAACTCACTCATCATTGCTGACCCACCACCTTAACGAAGACTTCCTCAAGGTTACTCGCGTTAAACGCTTCTTTTAGCTCGCGAGGAGTGCCTTCAGCAACTATCCTCCCCTTGTTTATTAGAGCTACCCGATCGCAGGTATACTCCACCTCAAGCATATTATGCGAAGAAAGGATGACGGCAGCACCCGTCTCTTTAACGAATCCCCTAATCACGTTCCTGACATACACAGCATGTACTACGTCAAGCCCCGAGCTTGGCTCGTCGAGAATGGCCAACTTAGGTTTAACCATTAGGGCTCTAGCAAGTTGGAGCCTCCGCTTCATACCCTTGCTGTAGGTCCCCACATACCTCTTCAGCGCGTCGCCTAGGCCGGATAGCCTCGCACCCTCCCTCACGGCGTCATCACTTAGACCGTAGATCCTCGCCATAAGCCTCAAGTATTCGTAGCCAGTCATGTTCTTGTAAGCACCGGCTTCCTCGGGCAGGTAGGAGATGATCCTCCTCACCTTATCCTTCTCCTTGACTACGTCCATTCCGTAGATGAGTACTGTGCCCTCGGTGGGCTTGAGGATCGTAGCGAGGATCCTAAGCGTTGTTGTCTTACCAGCCCCGTTAGGCCCGACTAAGCCGAAGACCTCACCGGGCCTCACATTAAAGGATATGCCGTCAACGGCGACAACATCCCTGAACACCTTACGCAGGTTCTCCACTACTACCGCGGCTTCTGCCATCCTTCCACCTCAGTGAGGCTACGACCGATAAGAAAGTTAAAGATAGAATGAAAAACATTACATCTTACCTAATGAATTCACAGTAGTTTCTCAGCAAACTTCTCGGCCCTGCCGTGATATACTATGGCTATCACCGCATACAGCAGGAAAGTGCCTGCGATAGCGACAATAATGTTCCAGTAGGTCTGCGTCACGTTTTTGCCCCATACCAGTATGTCCCTCACCGCCTCGAAGGCGCAGGCAGGTGGGAAGATGTTCGCGAATGCCTGGAGTGGTGCGGGCAGCATCTCCTTGGGTGGCCACCAGATCCCTGTTAGGAAGACCAGCATTAACCCGATGGCGGTAGTTGCACCCGTAGCGTGAGTGGACCTCACCGTAGGCGCTATGAGGAGCCCTAGACCGTACGCGAAGATCCCGGCTACAAAGATTAGTGCGATTGCCAGGTAGTGGTCAGGGTTCAGAGCGTTAAACGCTATCCTGCCACCGATTGCGATACCCGTCCCTAAGATTACTGCGGCAGATAGTGCGGAGATAGCTATGGCAGAGAGCAAGTCCCCGACTAGGAGCTCAAAGAACGTTGCTGGGCTAGAGAGCACTCTTTTCAGAACACCACTATTTTTTCTATATAGGAAGAAACCTGCCCCAGCAGTAAGGAGACCCGTCATCAAGGACATACCGACCGCACCCACTGATATCCACCCGATTTGCCCTGCCCTGTCGGCAGTCGTTGGTGGTTTCACGGTACCCAGCTTAGGGTATAGCGGGAAAGCTATGCTGTAGAAAAAGTACTTAACGTACTTCTCCATGACCTTCGGTGAGACGTTCGCGTTGGTGTAATTCCACCAAGCACCTGACGAGTTAGTGGTTCCTGGGAACTTAGAGTAGAACGATGTAACCATGTGTGCTGCGGCGTCAGCCCTCCTCATGCTTAAGTTCGTCATGAGGCTGCCTAAGACGCTCATGATGGACCCGTACCTCATGTACGTTTCGGTAGGCATCGCACCCTTGATCAACAACGCCATCCTGACCGGGGCCCACATCATGAGGGATTTGCTGGCGTTCTCCGGCACTATTACCGCGACGTCGAATCTTTTGTTCACTAGCAATTCCTTTGCAATGCTCAGGCATTCGGAAAGGTTGCCGTTACAGGCATTCTTTATGGCTTTAACCTTGTATATGGTCCCGTTATTACCATTGAGTTGAGCGAACGTGTCCAATAACAGGCTAGTGAAGTTCTTCTTCACCGTCATGTTTAGGTATGGGATGGCCCAGGAAGCATTACTTGACGGTAATCCCTTGTCATTATCGATCACAGCAACACGTAGGGTCATGTGGACCCCGCCGACAGGCATGAATATGTACGCCACTATGAATACCCAGAGAATGGGCCATGCTATGGTCCAGAAGACCGCTGACTTGTCTTTAACGAACGACTTGAATTCGTAAAGGGCCATTCGGAATATATTGGTCATCCTAACCACCTCCCTCCAAGGGTTCTTCAAGGCTTCTTCCCGTAAGTGCTCGGAACACGTCGCTCAGTGAGGGTTTTCTCACCTTAACCTCCTTAACGTCGATACCTGCACCCTCAAGTGCCTTGAATACTCTTGGCAGAGCTTCACCAGGATCACGTACGTGGCATACAATCGTTAGGGGTTGTACTACGTAGGCCTTCTCAGCTAGCCCAGTAAGTAACTTATGCGCCTTAGTGACGTGTTCCCTTAACGCAACCGTGACCTCTATAATGCTTGTTGCCCCCAAGGCCTTCAGGCGGAGTTTATCTGCCGTGCCCTCAGCAACGATTAGGCCCTCATTCATTACGATCACCTTATCACTGAACTCAGTGTCCTCTGAGATGTGGGTAGTCATTAACACGGTCTTACCGTCCTTAAGCATCTCACGCAGTAAATTCATGAAGTCCAACCTAATCCCCGGGTCAAGCCCCGTGGTTGGTTCGTCGAGAACCACAACAGGCGGATCATGCATTAACGCCATAGCCAAAGACAACCTTCTCCTTAGACCGCCGGACAATTTAGCCACTACCCTCTTCACATGGTCCTTGAGCCCAAAGGCATCGATTAGTTCACGTGCCCGGGCCTTAGCCTCCTTAGACGGTATGTCATATAATGCGGCAGCCATCATTAAGTTCTCGTACACACTTAGCCTAGGCCACACACCACCTTCTTGAGGCACGAATCCCAGTAACGCCCTAGACCTCCGGGAAGCCCACGGATTCTCGCCAAGGATCCTTACACTACCCGCTGTAGGTGGAGTGACACCCGCTATCATGTTGAGTAAGGTCGTCTTCCCTGCCCCATTAGGTCCTAAGATCGTTGTGAGGGTATTCTTAGGAATTCGTAACGTGACCCCTTTCACTGCCTGCGTACCGTCAGGGTACTTCTTGCTGAGGTTCAGACATTCGATAGCGTACTTCAGGCCATTAGTCATCGGCGTTTCCACCCCGAAGGTTACTGTGCTCTCATCTGCTTTAAGAGGGGATGATTCTCTGCAAGGCAGAGTTTTGTTTTCCTCAAAGGTTTTTCACGGTGCTCAATTCATTTTGCTAGATTGTAGGACAAGGTTTATTTGCTTTCTCGTGAAATATTTACCTCGGCTCCTTCATTGCGGTTAAGGGATTATGGGAAGTGATGAGCCATGCGGGTTAAAGTGAATGTGATCCCTGAGAATATGGGTGATTTAAGGATAGTGTATGTTCCCCGCAACATAGCGGAGAAGCTTGACCTAGCGCCTGGCTGGAGAGCAGAGATAAGTGCTAATGGGAGGAGGACGACAGCCCTCGTTGCTGTGAAGGATGGTGAGGGCGATTACGTTGAGGTTCCTGAATCCTTCCACAATTACTTAGGTAAGCCCCCCGAAGTTGATCTGCGCCCCTACATAAGCCCGGCTTCAGTTCAGTTAATTAAGAAGAAGCTTAAGGGAACGAAGCTGACCAGAGAGGAGATCTTCGAGATAGTTAAGGATATTGTTGATGGTATCTTAACGGACGTTGAGATAGCGGCTTTTGTCTCAGCCCAGATGAGTGTGGGGATGGATACGGATGAGATGGTGTCGCTTACGCGTGCCATGGTTGAGACCGGGACCGTGCTGAAGTTCGATGAGCCGGTATATGATATTCACTCGATAGGTGGTGTTCCAGGGAACTCTAAGGTCTCCATAGTTGCTGTGCCAATAATAGCGAGTGCCGGTGTCTTCATACCGAAGACATCCTCAAGAGCAATCACCTCACCTGCAGGCACCGCCGACACTATGGAGGTATTTGCTCCCGTGGAGTTCACGGTTGATGAGGTTAAGGAGCTTGCGAAGAAGGTTAATGGCTTTATAATCTGGGGCGGGACGCTGAACCTAGCGCCAGCGGACGACATATTGATAAGGGTTGAGTACGCCCTCCGCGTCGATCCGTTATCACAGATGATAGCCTCAATTCTATCGAAGAAGCTCAGCATGGGTGTGCAGAACCTACTCATAGACATACCAACGGGCAGGGGAGCTAAGGTGGAGACCATTGAGGAGGCGAGGAGCCTAGCCTCGGTCTTCACGCAAGTAGGTCAAGGACTTGGGCTGAGCATAAGGTGCGCCATAACCTACGGTGGTCAACCAATAGGCTACGCTATAGGCCCAGCTCTTGAAGCTAGGGAAGCTCTCGAGACCCTCCTAGGCGGTGGCCCAATGTCTGTCAGGGAGAAGGCGACAGCCATAGCGGGCCTCATACTGGAGATGGCTGGGGTAGCTCCTCGTGGCGCAGGGAAGAACACAGCGAAGGAGATCTTAGCTAGTGGTAAGGCTTACGAAATGTTCAAGAAGATCATAGAGGCCATGGGCAGCAAGAACCCGAACATTAAGCCTGAGGAAATACCTGTCGGTACCCACAAGGTTGAGGTAAGGGCGCCCATGGAAGGCTACGTTACTGGCGTGTATAACAGACCAATAACAACCATAGCCCGCGTAGCAGGCGCACCAATTGACAAGGGTGCTGGAGTTAAGCTTTACGTGAAGAGAGGGCATAAGGTGAAGAAAGGCGACATACTCATGGAGATATACAGCAACTCTGAGACGAGACTTGAGGAAGCCCTCAAACTAGTTAATAAGTTAAAGCCCATAACGATTGAGGGAATGCTCCTAGAGACATACCCAGAGTATGTGTGAGCACAACCCTATTTCCACACAAAAATCACGTTTGGGGATCCCTGCGTTGGTATATTCACTCTTCTTTAAGAGTGTTAAAGAACTTTTAAAGGATATAATCTAACTTCTTAGATAAGCGGTGAACGAGACGTGAGTAATGAAGTACTGAGGGTTGAGGACGCAGACATCTACGTCGCAGGCAAGAAGATTTTAAGGAAAGTCAACCTCAGCGTCGGGGCTGGCGAACTACATATCGTTATGGGGCCGAACGCCTCAGGCAAAACAACGTTACTCTCAGCTATAGCCGGTGTTGAGCCCTACGAAGTCAAGTCAGGTAAGGTTATGCTCGCTGGCGAGGACATCACTAATTACCCCCTCCATAAGAGGGTTGAGAAAGGGCTCGTACTCGCGTACCAGAACCCTCCGAGCTTTAAGGGGGTTAAGGTATCAGAAATCCTGAAGTGGCTGAGGAGGAAGTTCGGTCTAGATTCTTCCTTCACGGAATCCCTAGCTGAGATCCTGGATATTCACAAACTACTTGGGAGGGATCTTTTCTCCGGGATGAGTGGCGGGGAGAGGAAGAGGTTAGAGACGTACTTAACGCTATCGATAATGCCTAAGGTAGCCCTCCTTGATGAGCCCGACAGTGGTGTTGACCTAGATAGCGTGGGAAGGATCCTAGAGGCAATAAAACTTGCGCTGAAGCATAGTGTCTCCGTGGTCCTAGTGACCCACTCAACACACATGCTTAACTTGGTGCGCCCGCTCACAAATACAGTGCACCTAATATTCAAGGGACACCTAGTTTTCTCAGGACTCTATGATGAGGTAGTTCCCCTAGTCATCAAGAGAGGTTTTGAAGGAGCCGCGAAGGTGCTTAGGGGGTGGAGTTAAAATGCTGAATAAAAACATGGCTGAAGCCGCTAGGAAAGCGCTAAGTAAGCCCGCACCCTACGGGCCCGACGTGGACCTAAGCAAGTATGATGTCCTCAACCCAAGGAGGATAGAGCCCACGGAAATCCTCGAGCAGGAGAGGGTGCGTGATGCCTCAGGTAGGCTGGGCTTTACGCCAGAGATGGTTAGGAAGGCAGGGTATGTTCAAGTCAATGAGGCTTACCTGGCGTCAGCGCTCGTCGAGAGCCTAAGGAAGCAAGGAGTAGTTGTGATGTCAACGGCCGAGGCCCTAAGGAAACTAGACATAGCTAGGGAGGTCGCGTGGACGCTGATAAGGCCGGATACTGACAAGTACGTTGCCACAGCGTATCTTTATGGGAAAGAGCAAGGGTACTTCATATACGTCCCGCCCGGCGTCAAGGTGAGGACGCCGATATACACGTGTCTACTCATAACGCGAGGCATGACTGCTCAGCTACTCCACAACATAATTTACGTAGCTGACGGGGCTGAAGCCAACGTGGTGACGGGGTGCAGTATCGCTGGGCTACATGCCGAGGCACTTCACATAGGCGTGTCAGAGTTCTTCGTAGGCAAGGACGCTAAGCTCACCTTCGCAATGATACATGCGTGGTCTAAGGGAGCCGTCGTAAGGCCCCGAACAGCGGTGAAGGTGGCTGAGGGTGGGAGGTACGTGAGCTACTACATGATATACAGTGCTGTTCACAGCTTACAGTCCTACCCGAAAGTCACCCTAGGACGTAATGCCTCAACATCCCTCTACTCCATAATCTCGGGTGAGGGTGAAGGGATATACGATGTGGGCTCGTCAGCAACCTTGGCAGGGCCGGGCTCCTCAGCAGAGATAATCTCAAGGAATCTTGCTAAGGGTAAGTCAAGGGTAGTTGCTAGGGCTGAAATAGTGGGTGAGTCGGGACCCTCGAAAGGACACATAGAATGTATGGGGTTAATACTGAGTGACACGGCGTACATCAGCACGGTACCGCTCCTCGATTCCAAGAACCCCGAAGCAACACTGACCCATGAGGCAGCGATAGGTAAGATAGGTGAGGATCAACTAACTTACTTAATGTCTAAAGGATTCAGTGAGGAGGAAGCCCGAGCCCTAATAATTAGGGGCTTCCTAAGCGTTGAGGCCCCCGACCTACCGCCCCAGGTGAAGCTATCAGTGGATAGGGTGACAGAGCTAATATCCAGTAAGGGGCACGGATGAACGCGAATCAAGGAACCGGTGGGTAGAATTGACTGGGATCAAAGCGATAATCACGCATACTGACTTGGATGGCGTGGCTTCAGCAGCCCTCATATTAAGGGCTGTTGGTGACGTCGATAAGATACTGTTCGCGCAGCCGCACCAGCTACATGCGGTGCTCGGAAAGATACCGAATGAGTCAACGGTGTACATAGCTGACCTCGGTGTAAATCCCGGCACCCTAGAGAAGGTTGTTAACGAGCTCTCAAGGATCACAAACGGTGGGGGTTCCGTCAGGTGGTTTGATCATCATGTGTGGGATGGTGACTGGGTTTCCAAGGTTAAGGAGGCAGGGGCCGACTTAGCTGTAGATACCACAACATGTGGTGCTGGGGTCGTGGCTAAGTACTTCCCGGTGAGCGGTGAGGGTGTCGAGGAGTTAGTCTCTGCAACGTGTTCCATCGACCTATGGTTATTCAACGACTGGCGTGGAAACTACCTAGCAAGGTACGTGGGGTACAGGGAGGGAGGTGAGTGGAGGGAGTATGTTGCTAGAAAGCTAGCGAACTTCAATGGGGAAATCGACGACGAGGTTGAGTCCATAGCCGAGGAAGCCGTGAGCCGTGAACTGAGACTTTATAGTAAGGTGGTTAAGGAAGCTAAAGTAGGTAAGGCTGGAGAGTACGTCATAGCGTACTACCTGAAGCCACGGACGGAACACGTAACATCATACATAGGGAACATACTCCTGTCAAGGCACGGTGCGGACATAGCCCTAATATGTAGGGAAGGTTCGTTAAGCCTAAGAAGCAGGAACGTTAACGTGCGCGAAATAGCTAAGAAGCTCGGAGGAGGAGGCCATCCAGCAGCGGCCGGGGCCCCGATAAGGCCACCCTTACTGATACTCGTATTGGCGAAGCTCGGCCTCAAGTCCCCCCTCCTTAACTGGTGCTTCAAGAAGGTAGTAGAGGTAATCTTTGAAGGTAGGTAATCAGTAATGTGCTTGAGTGTGTGCGGTATTGACTTAGCCGTGAGGAAGGAGAGGTGCACAGGTTACGCACTCATAGTGATTTACGGTGATAATGACGCAGAACTCACCCGCCTGAACTGCCTTCATGGCGTGAAGGAGGTTGTGGATGAGGTGGTTAGGGATCATGTGGGCGTTGCGGCTGTGGATGCCCCAATAAGCGGTGGGGGCCGCGTTAGGGAGGTGGAGAGGGAAATGTGGCGAAGGGGGTTTAAGGTTCTCCCACCCTCAATGCCTTGGATGCGTGAGTTAACGAAGCTCGGTGAGGCGCTGGCTAGTGACTTAAGGAGGTTGGGTGTGGAGGTCATTGAAACTCACCCATCAAGCGCCTTGAGGTCCTCCGGTGCGGGAAGCGTTCCTGAACTGCTGAGCATGTTGGGTGTGAAGTTCCCGAGGGACTACCTCCCTAAGATTGCCTCATCGAGGGATCTAAGGGACGCGGTGATTGCGGCTGCGGTGGCTTACTGCTACGTTACCGGGCGTGTTGAGCCTGTTGAGGCTAATGGTGACGTCATTTACCTTATCAGGGAGCTAAGTTCCTTGAAGGGCTAGATTTGTGTTTCATTAGGTATGTAAGTTATCACGATTCCTTGAGCCTTCCTAGCGAACCACCTCAGGTGATCCTGCATTGACGCCCTGGCCCCGTGGTCGATGTTGAACTTCCTCCTAGCCCACTCCACCTCCTCAACACCCACCTTACCCTCACCCTTACCTGCCGCTAGGCGGAGGAGCGCGTCAACCTCTGCAAGGGTGAACCACTTAGTGACTTCAACGATTTTCTCGAGCGCACCCTCCTCCAAGCGTATCGAGTACTTAGCGGCGTTCCTTAACACTGCCTTCCTACGCATTTCCCGGTCAGGGTAACCGATAACTACGGTCACGTCTATCCTGCCCGGCCGAAGTATCGCTGGGTCAATTAAGTCGGGGTTGTTAGCGGTGAGTATCGTGAAAGGTCTGTCCGGGCGTTGGAGATGGTAGAGTATCGTTGAGATCTCGCTGACGTGGGCTTCATGCACAGTGTACTTCCTTGAGGAAATGAATTCAGCGTCGTCAATTATTAAGGCTATGTGGCGCCTCCTCCTAATGATCTCTCTAAATATTGCGTTGAGGGCCTTCTCCGTAGCTCCGTACCACATGGATCTGTAGGTTTGAGGTCTGAGCTCAACGATGTTAAGGTTTAGGGCGTCGGCGAGGGCCTCAGCCATGACCGACTTACCGACTCCTGGAGGGCCTGTGAGGAACGCACCCTTAGTTGCGAAGGGTAACCCCTTAAGTATGGGGTTCACTATGGATACCTTGATATCCTCTATGATCTTTGGCGGTAGGTCCTCAAGCTTCCATGCTGGCTTCCTCACAGGTACGATGACTTCCCTGTACTCTCCGCCGTCACTTATCACTGCCTTAATCTCCTCAACACCGGTTCGCTTGGCTTGCACCGTCACCACGGCTAGGGGCGGGAGCACTTCCGATTCGCGTGGCGGTAAATACCTAACACCGTACCCCGCTAGGTACTTCTCCACGCTCTCCCACAACTTAGTGACTGTGCCCCACGCGTACGTCTTCATGCGCTTCACACAGGTGTCGGGGTTAATTACGAGGAGCACTGGTCTGATCCTGCGTGAGAGCCTCTCCTTACTCACGGTAAGGCTACTCGCTATGAGGCGAGGCCTCCTGAACCCTTCGGAAACTATGAAGGCGATGGAGTATGAGGGTGCTTGGCTAACCATGCTGGCTAGGAGGTTGATGGAGATGGGTATCGGTGCATGCGCCGCCTCCCTCACACTAACTTCCCTCCCAGCATATATGCGCAGAAATAACTTGGACTCGACATCCCGTACTTCCGCCTCCCCCCTTCCGAGGTGCCTCCTAAGCGAGGCTAAGAGCCTGTACGAGAAGAAAGTGTCCTTTGGTCTGTGGAACGATATGTAGATGGTCCTCACGTTCCTGTAGAGGTTGCTCCAGAGCACCTTAACGTCCCTAGCAAGCCTCTCCATCCCTCAGCACCGCATCATATGTGGGTATTGAGGGAAATAAAACAAGTCTCTCATGCTCACATAAGTGATCTCGAGTGACTGACTGTTAAGCCAGGCACGGCGATGATGGTCTCAACCCTACGCATTAACTTAGCGATGACTGATCCTATCATAACGTAGGTCAATCCTAGGAAGGCATACACCTGAACATACATGAATGTCCTAGAGGTAATTATCCGGGACATGTAGAGTAGCTCAGGAACGGTTATCAGTGAGGCTATAGAGGAGTACTTAAGCAGGTATATCGCCTCATTCGTGAGCATCGGGACAGCGATCCTGAGGACTTGGGGAATCACAACATGCCTTACCGCGGCCGACATGCTCAACCCTATTCCTAGGGCGGCCCCCCACTGGCCCCTAGGTATGGAACCCATCGCTGTCCTGAAGTACTCTGCCTGATATGCAGCCGAGTTAAGGCCAAGGGCAAGGATTGCCGCCTGTAACGGGCTTAACGCAATACCTAAGGTGGGGAGCGCGTAGTATACTAGGAAGAGCTGAAGCATGAGGGGTGTACCCCTAATCAACTCAACGTAGACAGTAACGAGCGCCTTGAGCGGCGGTAAACCATACATCCTCACAACGCTTAATGGAAGGCCGAGGGCGAAGCCTATGACAAACGATGCTACAGTCACGAGTAACGTGTTCTTTAAACCCTCCGCCAGTAGTGGTGCGTACTTAGTTAATACCTCCACAACACCTTGAAGGACCTCAAGCAATGTGCTCACCTCTCGCGGCTTGTTAACGTATCCTTAATGTCGTAAAGCTCCCAGAGCCTGGTAATGAATGACGCTACCCTAGGGTTCCTGGGACTCAGAAGTATTTCCTCGGGAGGCCCTTCCTCAATTATCTGCCCGTCATCCATGAATACTACGGAGTCAGCGGCCTTAGCAGCGAAGCCCAGTTCATGCGTAACCACTAACATAGTCACTCCCTTCTTAGAGAGGTTCTCCAGTACCTGCATGACCTCAACTATGAGTTCCGGGTCCAGCGCCGACGTTGGTTCATCCAGTAAGATTATCCGGGGCTCCATCGCGAGGGCCCTAGCTATAGCTACCCTCTGTTGCTGGCCGCCAGAGAGCTGAGCAGGGTACTTACCCCAATGCTCCTCTCCAATCCCAACTGATTGAAGCGCCTCCTTGGCAATCCTTAACGCCTCACACATTGGCAGCTTCTTAACCTTAGTGAGGACTATGAGGACATTCTCTAAGGCGGTCATGTGCAGGAATAAGTTGAAGCTCTGGAACACGAAGCCTATGCGTTGCCTGACCTTAACAGGGTCGACGCCCGGTGCAGTAACCTCCTTCCCGTCAAGGAACACCTTACCTGAGTCCGGTCTTAAAAGAAGGTTAATGCATCTGAGTAACGTTGACTTACCGGCTCCTGAAGGCCCTATTATCACCTTAGTCTCGCCTTCACGTACCGTAAGGGTGACTCCCTTCAGCACCTCCCTACCGCCGAGCTTCTTACGCAGGTCAACCACCTTGAGAACTTCCTTCGCCACGTCACGTCACCCCGTACCGAGACCAGGTATCGAGAACCTCCTGTAGAGCCTATTCGCTACAGTTGACACCGTTAGGCAGGTGAGTAAGTACATTAGCGCGGCTAAGGTGAATGGGGCTAAGTAATCGAGCGTAACCTGAGCTACGTGAACAGCTTGAGTGAACATCTCAGTAACACCTATCACGTAAGCCATGGAAGTATCCTTCAAAACTATGGTGAACTCATTAACTAGTCCGGGCATGGATAACCTAAGCGCCTGCGGTAACACCACGCTCCGGAAGGCAGTTAACTTATCCATGCCCGAAGCGTAAGCAGCCTCAAGCTGGGCAGACCCGACGGCTTCGATGGTGCTTCTAAATATCTGAGATTGGTATGCAGCAGATCTAATACCTATGGCTAAAACGGCGGTCGGTAACGGTGGTAACCGGAGGCCGAACGAAGGTAAACCATAGAAAACGAGAAGAAGCAAGACAAGTAGGGGGATCCCCCTGATGATGTGTGTTACTGTACTAACAACCATTTGCAGGGGCTTAGGCCCGAGGACTTCAGCAAACGCTAAGGCCGCACCTAGGGCAAGGCCTAACCCGATGCCGGAGACGGTCATCACTAGGGTGTTTAGGAAGCCAGAGAGTATGAGTGGCGCGTACCTTAAAATAATGTCTAACTCCAGCATGCTTTCCCCACGCCTTAACTTCGTAGCCCTCACGACGGTGGAGCCGACCCTGTGTACTTATCTATTATCGCTTTCCATTCAGGGCTTGACAGGAACTTCTTGAGCGCCTCATTAAGGGTGTTCAGCAATTGAGTATTGTCCTTCCTAACAGCTAGGCCGTAGTGCTCGCCCGTGTTTATTGTTGTAGCTATCTCGACCCCGTACTTCTGTGTGAAGAGCTTAGCAACCGGTGAGTCAACGATTACGGCGTCGACCCTACCGTTAAGTAAGTCCCTAACCGCTAGAACGAAGCTGGAGTACCTCTTAACGGTGATTTTAGCTCCGGTCTTATTTATGAAGTCGTCTACGAGGGACTCGCCAGTCGTTCCTGACTGAACAGCAACTACTTTCCCTTTAAGGTCGCTTAAGTCCTTAGGCTTGAAGTTGGAGTTCTTGGTGACGAGTATTGCTTGGTCAGCACTCCAGTACGGTATTGTGAACGCCACTACCTTCTTCCTCTCCTCAGTTATCGTCATGCCCGCCGCTATCACGTCTATCTTACCGTTAGTGAGGGCCGGTATTAGCCCGTCGAAATCTATGGAGACGATCTTGATGCCGTTGTATCCCATCATCTTAGCTAGGTGCTTTACGAGCTCAATGTCAATGCCTACAATACTTCCATTACTAGCTACGTACTCGAATGGTGGGAAGTCTGGAGATGTACCAACTACTAAGTATTTCTTACCTTCTGAAGTGCTTACCTGCTTATTATGTCCTGTTAGTTCCCAGTAGTATACGGCGAACGCGCCCACAGTGACTATAGCGACTATTACAGCTACGATGGCGTATTTGTTCCAAACAGCACTTTTACCTGACATATTATCACCAAAGCATCTCTAAGCAACAGCACCGTTAAATACTTTTTCTTTAATAAATTCCGAAACTAGAAAATAACATGCAATAATTCTCGGTAAATTGATAAATATTTTTCACAGCAAGGCTAGGAGGTGGCAGCCTCAGCCTCCGCAGCAGCCATCTCCTCCTGGAACTCCCTAGCAACTGCGGCCTCTACTGCCTGCTCGTGCTTGAGGTCACCTATCGGTCCCTTCAGCCTGGTCCTTAGATCCTGTAGGACCTCCTCTGGACCATAACATATCAAGGTGTCGCCCGCTCTTAGCTCGGTGTCACCTCTGGGGGCCCCTATGAATATTTCCTTCTCTCCGACCTTCCTGTATATCGCCAGCACTAAGACACCTTCTTCGCTAAGCCTCAGCTCCCTTAGCTTCTTCCCCTCAAGCCACCCTCCAGTCTTAACCACTAACTTAGCTATGGAGTATCCCTTACCTAGACCCAGCAGTTGCTCATAGTCGTAGATCCTGAGGCTTGGTACCCTCTGTAAGGCCCTCTCAATTAGCCAGCTTAGTCCTCTATCAACTAGCTTGGACTTGCCGAAGACGGCTAGAGCCGCTAAGCCTACTGCGAGCCATATGCCGTTAGTGAGCATTTGCTCCGGCGTGTTTCCAACAAAGGTCAGCACTAATGTAGCCATCGCTGATGTGAGTCCAGCGCTACCCAGGAGCATCAGTATCCTTATGATCCTCCTCCTAACAGGGTGTGAGACAACATACTCCGACTCGGACGTAGTGAAGCCAACCCCGGAGAACGCTGACTGGGCCTGGAAAGCCGCTACGTCCCTGCTTAGCCCAGTCATCTTAAGGGCTATCGTCCCTATTCTCACAACTATTATCGAGAATAACACAACTAGCAGGAACGTTATCAGTGCTATCACTTCCCTTCCCTAGCTTACGGTGTTCTTGCAACGCTAAAATATTATTACATACAAACACATCTCCGTCCTTTAGCCGTGGAAGCTCCTGAGTACGGGCATTAAGTCATCAATGTATGGCTTAGCGTATTTCGACGCTAGGAACTTCTCAGGTCTGAGCACCGCGACTAACCTGCCTTCCTCCATATATGCTATCCTCTCACCTAGGTATACCGCGTCAGCTATGTTGTGGGTGACGTGGAGCGCTGTGAAACTTAACTCCTGGTGGAGGTCCTTAAGGAATTCCCTAGCCTTGCTTCTCAGGCGGGGATCTAGATTAGCTAAGGGCTCGTCGAGAAGCAGTATGCGGGGCTTGATTGCTAGGGCCCTAGCTATAGCTACCCTCTGCTGCTCGCCACCGGAGAGCTGGTTAGGCTTTCTCCCTAGGAGGTGCTTTATTTCAAGGATATCAGCTAACTCAATGACTGTCCTCCTAACGTCATCCTCACTCACTCCGCGGGCGCGAAGTCCGTAAGCTATATTATCGTAGACGCTCATGTTAGGGAAGAGCGCGTAGTTCTGGGGGATCAGCGCGAAGTCCCTCTTCTCTGGTGGGGTATTAGTTATGTCCTCACCGTCAACTAATATGCGTCCCCTGCATGCTTTCATTAAGCCTGCTAAGGTGTGAAGCAATACCGTCTTACCAACCCCGCTTGGCCCGAGCACCATTAGGTACTCTCCATCTCTTACTTCAAGCCTCCCTATCAGCAAGCGGAAGTCGCCGAGCCTAACCTCTAGGTCCTCAATGGCAATCATTTCTTACTCACCATCCCCTGCAGTATCCTCAATGCTGTGAATAGGGCTAGCGTTAGTAGGACGAAGGGTACGGCTAACGCTATGGCGTACCTCAGCCCGTAGACGTTGAGCCACTCAAGTATGAGTACGTTAACGGTCTTCGGGTAGTACGCGACAACGAGTATTGCCCCAACTTCGCTCAACCCCCTAGCCCACGCCAGTATCGCTCCAGCAATCACTCCCTTCATTGCTAAGGGTAACGTTATTGTCGTGAATGCCCTGAAGCGTGAGGCGCCGAGCGTCCTAGCCACATACTCGAGCATCGGGTCGATGGACTGGAAAGCGACTTTTATGGTATCGACGGCTAAAGGTATTGAGACGAACGCCATAGCTATCACTACGCCCCAGAACGTGTCCTCGATTTCTGGCGCTATCCCAGTTAATGATGCTATTAAGCCTCTCCTGCCAAACGCCATGAGTATCATTACGCCAGCAACTATGTGGGGAATCATTAACGGGACATCAATCAAGCTCTCAACCACGCTCTTACCCGGGAAGTCGTACCTAGCCAAGATGTATGCCAACGGGATGCCGAGAACCAAGAGTATCGTTGTCGACAGAAGGGACGCCTTGAAAGTAACTATGAACGCCGACCTAGCTTGCGAGGCAAGCATGGGGTTACCGCCAAACACCTCAGTCATGGTTGAGGGGTCAACCATTAGAAAAAGAGCGGCTATGGGCACAACTATAAAGCATATTAGGAGTGTTGCCAGCGCGGAGAGCGTTACTAGGAACGCCTCACCCTTCACCTGCAGTGACGGCATACTTAAGTAATCCCTCCGGCAGGTTCCCGTACCCTATCGGGTGCTCTAGGAATGGCTGTCCCTTATCCTCAAATATCTTTCTGCCGACGTTACTGAGCAGCAGCTCAACGAACCTAAGTGCGGTATCGGGGTGAGGTGCGTTCTTCGGTATTGTCACCCCGTAAACTATGGATTTCATGGTCACGCTCTTCTCCTCGTCACTGCCGACCAGTATGTGCACCACGACCTTACCGTAGACACTGTCGAGGGTTGGGTCACCTAAGTTAACTTGCTTGGGTAGCTTAACGTACTTAAGTCCATGCTGCTTCGCAACGCTCTCGTACTCGAAGGCGTAGTCTAGGGAGCCTGACTCCAGCAACGCTATCAGGTCAACACTCTTTGGTTTAATCACTATGTTACCGCTGGTCGAGAACGTGGCTGGTATGTAGACATGCAGTGTTCCGTTAATCATTTGGGCTTTAGAACCACTGATTTTGCTCAGGATGTATTCTTTGAGTATCGTTTCGTTCTTATAATAGAGACTTGCCAGCGCAAGCACGCCAACAGACCTGTACCCGCATGGATCCATGTTGGGGTTTGAGAAACCGTATCTGACGCCGGGCATGTCGAGTACCACGTACCATTTATCTGGGTGTTGCTCTAACCACGATGCGTACTTTGACTTATCCGTGAATGCCAGCACTATTTGGTTAGATGCGAACGCAACATACCATTCCGTGTACTTAGGCACCATAAATATGGGGATTAGCCTGTAATCCGCGACAGCGACAACATCGCATCTCTCGCCGAGGTCAGTAACGCTTCGGACCACCTGAACGCTCCCTGCTGACTTTATCCTAACATTGTCTCCGTACTTGCTATGGAACACGCTCGATGCGCTGTCTAGGGGTATTCGTAGGGAACCAGCACTACATATTGTTATGGTGACTGGCTGGCGCTTTTGATTTGAAACCATGTAGTAAGCAACGCCGCCCACAATGATTACGGCGATTACGGCTATAACTAAGATCACCTTAGCTTGACGCACCATTGATTAGCACCAAATCCTTGATTTGCGGGTAGGTTATAAAACGTTATTCGTTATCTGATAACGCTATAAACTGAGAAGCCTACCAAGGTTCCTCGGATCGTAGCGATACCCGCTTAAGTCATCCAGTACCTCCTTGAGTTCACGGCTCCTAAGGGCGTTAATGAATGCATTAACCCTATCCGACCCTAGGTTTGAATTCCTTACGACGAAGTCGAAGCGCTCCCAAGTCACAGGAACGTAGTGAAGTCCGTAGGCCTTAGCAATCCCCTCAATAAGTAGTCCGACGTCTGCTCTACCGTCAGATATAGCCATAGCAACATCGTCATGGGTTCTGAACTCCGTGTTGTATCCCTTCACCCTAGACTCAACGTCTGCAGAGCTAATCCCTAACTCCTTAGCTCTCTTCATGAGGAGATACTTCATAAGAGTTCTCGTACCGGATCCGTAAACCCGGTTCGCTAACCTTAACTCACCCTTAAGTAACGCGTCAAGAGCCTCCTCAAGCCCTAAGCCCTCTCGTGACGCGAGCACTTGGAGCCTCTCGTAACCGAGGATCATGCTCGCCTCACCCGGTAGCATTCTACGCACGTAAGTCACATTATATTCCCCCGTCTCGTAGTCCAGGAGATGCATACCTGCGACATCACCTTCACCAAGGAGCAAGGCAGCTAACCCCTTCAGCGACCCCAGCCAGTGGGCTTCAGCTGGAGTGCCTTGCCTCCTAATAATTCCTGCTAGCCTACCAACGACTATGTCATGGCTACCGACGTAAGTTAGTGGTTGCTGAGAGGTTGGTACCTCCCCCTTAACTTCAGGTAGTTGAGGGGCGTAGCCAAAAACCTTGACATGTTCTCGGACGTACTTCTTAATGAGTTCCTCTCCCAGAGCGGTTAGTGTGGCGCCCACGCCTCCTTTACCCCCTCTCCGTGCCTTTATGACTCGCCCGTTAACTGTTCTTTCAATCCTGGCAATGCATTCCCATGCACGCGAGT
>WAOL01000098.1 GCA_015521295.1 Desulfurococcales archaeon | reverse complement strand
GTTTTACAAGGGTATTAGCTGGAATCAGCACTATATTGTGTATGGTTCCGTTCTCTATTTCCTTTAGTATTCTCCCAATAACTCTTTTCCTGTGTCTTAGGAGTTCTGGTCTAAAGTATGATGTCCTATCGTACAGGAATAGTCCCCTGGACTTCCCCCTTATCACGGGATCTAGTCTCTCGATCCAGTCAACATATTTAATCACGTGATTCAGGGCTTCCCTAACATAAGGGTGAGTGCGTGCTCTTTCCTCTATTAGCTCCCATAATCTACCTTCCCTTATGGCTTCCTTTATCCTACGTATCTCTCTGGCTATGATATAAAGGTTATGAGTAGCGATTAGCCTAACGCGTTCTTCACGAGGCATCTCGAGGATTTCCCCGGGCTCGTACTTACTACATACTGGGCACTCGCAGGGCAGGTAGTCTAACTCCTTTATCCTATAAGTTCCGTGCTCTGTTATGTACCGACCGTCACGGGCGTATAATATGTAGGATGCGGAATCGAAACTATCTATACCTAGCGCCACCATGAGTGGCATTATTATCGGGTGTCCTCCACCAAAGAGGTGCACGGGTTTGTCGTAGGGTAGGTATTTCTTAGCAGTAGCTACCATGTCGACTATTTTCCAGAACTCGTACTTCTCTAAGACCGTGACGGGAGATCCGATGGCGTACATTCCATATTCATTCATGGATGAAGCAGCTGCTGCGGACCTCGCAACTAAATCTACGTAAACTCCTCCCTGTATTGGTAGTACCCATAACGTTTTGCTTTGCTCTATCATGCCTGCCACAGCTTTAGCCCTTCGGAGAGTCTCCTCCACACTCACTAGTGCTTCCTCGTAAGTGGAATCGTCTCTTGTAGGGATATCGGCTATGACTGCTATGTCGGAACCTATCCTATCTTGGAACTCGACTATCTTGATAGGGTCTATTTTAATCCTCTCCTTACCGTACATCAACAACTGGTAAGCGCCTGAATCAGTCATTATAACGCCGTCATAACCTACTACCTTATGAACACCCATTTTAACAGCGTCATCGCCGAGGCGTTGCATTATTATAAAGGCATTAGTAATTACCTGGTTGAACCCTATCTCACGAATCTTCTCTACCGTAACGGATTCTCTAGTCCTGAAGGGATTCACGACAGGAAAGAATGCTGGTGTTTCAACGGTTCCGCTCTTTGTACGTAATTTCCCTATGCGCCCAGCTAAGTCCTTATCCTTTATCTCGAAGCTCACCTTGCATCCCAAGGTCTCCGTGATATTTCACTAATAACATTAAGCTTAACGCAAGAACAAGCCTTGAAGGGGAAAATAATGGCTCTTTATTATTTTCGCTTCTTTTCCTCCATGTACTCTTCCCATACACTGTAGATCTTACTGGCTAAGCCTCCCGAACCCTCTACACCATTAACGCTTACTTTGTACCTGTCATAGATCATGACTGTTCCTGCCTCTTTAAGTACTCTCACAGTTCCGGGGGGAAGATTCAATTTAGTCTGTATTACATGTGCGAATTCCTCTGGATCGAAGAGGGGTCTTTCGGCTGAGATTATTTCGGATATCCTATTGCCGTTTATGAAGACCTTATAATACTTCTTACCGTCACTGCACCTCGCGTCCTGGAGAACTAGATGCAGTGTTAGTCTATCACCAGCGTCAATCCCTACGAGTTTCCCCTCGTAAATTGTCCCATCGACAAGTTTAACTGTTACAACGTTTCCAACAATACCTGCAAGTTCCGATATCAGATTCCTTATGGCGGTCTGAACGCTCATGACCTATACCTAGTGGTGTAGATTACTTTTTCCGAATTTAAGCTTATTTTAAACCTTACATCCGTGCGTAGCACGTAGTCTTCTTAGCTTCCCAAAGTCCTAATCTTAAGGTACACCTTATCCATGATTGAGAAAGCGTTGCATAGGTTCTCATTTTCGGATTCTATAACTAGTAGGAAGCCCCAGAGGGAAACCAGTAGTTTATGAATCATCTTTGGCTGTGGTTCCTTAAGCAATTGCTTTTTCTTGCTCATTACGTAGCCCCATATTACCAAGTCCTTTCCTTCCTGGTATTGCGGTTTTTCGCGGCTTAGGCTCAGTTCTACGGCTTCGCCTTCCTTGAAAATCATGAGGTCTTTCACTAGATCTATGTTTGCCTTAACGTCCCCGCAATCAATAGTTATTATGAAGACTTTTGGTATCTTAGACCGCTCTATCTTACTTATTTTTCCCTGAAGCACGATTTTACCGTCGCTTATCTCCATAATCAGACACCTACTTACCTAGATGTATTTCACTTTTTAAGCTAAGCTCTAGTATGGGGGAGGTCAATGCGTGATAATGACATTCTATGCTATGCTGTAAAGTCTAAGACCTCGGAGGAAGTCATAGTGGACTTCATGCCTATCATCAGGGGGTTCTTGTCGGCATGTCCAGAAGGCGAGGTCGAAACAAGGTCTGTGTTTTCTACTTACGGGGAGAGCGTCTACGTTATCTTTAGAGTGGGTGCCAGCAATCCTGAGAGGTGTGGAGGGGTCGCTGAGGCATTACTGAGTGCTTTACTTCCTGAAACACTAACGTATGAGCAGGTAAGATGCGAGAAGCTATTCCCTTTCCCCAGAGATCTCTACGCTCGTACCTCGCAGTTCTTCGAGGAAGAAATCGTATTATATTAAGTAAGCTAAGGGTGACAACGCTCGCAGGAAATGGCGGCGACATTCGTATAGGGGTAACCATTAATAGACCACAGCGAGAGGTACGCCTACGTCATGCTGATTTCTTAAGGCACTGTATAATCGTTGGAACAACAGGCTCCGGAAAGTCAACCACAGCGGGTATTATTGCTAGTCAACTATCAAAATTCGGAATTGTAATAATCCTTGACTGGTATGGGGAGTTCCCGCAAATATTTGACAGAATTAATCATAAGTACATACACTATAGGGCGTCGGAACGTAACAAGATACCTGTTCCGTCAAGGATCGAATCAATAATCAATATATTGGAAGAAGTACTGGATCTCACCTCGCCACAATCATACATTCTTAGAAAAGTCCTTAGGGAGGGACTAACAAGTTTCAAGGAGGTTCTCCGTGCCGTTGATGAGTTCGAAGTAACTGCTAGATGGATGGTTGAGTCAAAGTATGCTTTGCTTCGAAAACTTGATGCGCTTTTCACTGATCAGTACATAAACTACTTAGGTTCAGCCAATGAGTGTGGTCTAGTGAGTGTACTTAAGAGAAGTAGCAGAGAGCCGATGGTTGTCGACCTAAGTGTCTTTGAGGAATATGGGACCAGAAGATTCATGGCACTCTTGGTTCTCAGGTTATTAGAGGAGTTCAAGAGCCGGCACCTAATCAGGGACAAGGTTTTCGTGATCGTGGATGAGTCGCATAACATCTTAACCAGCAGTAAATCATTACTGGAAAGGATGATGGCTGAAGTGCGGAAGCTTAATATGGGTATAACACTGATTACGCAGTCACCAGCTCTCCTGAGTTACAGGATAATATCAAACTCAAATATCAAGATAATTCATGCGCTAAAATCACGAGATGATGTGGACGTAATAGCCCGGTCTGTGGGAAGTGGTGTTGCTGTTGATAAAGTACTGCCGCGGCTGGGAGTTGGTGAGGTCGTTGTTGACGCGCCTTCACTAGTAAGCCCCGTGCTTGTTAAGATTAACTATACTTAGCAATGAACTCGAGAACTCCTGTTGATACGCGGCGCCCTAACCAGTCAATGTTTGTGACACACGGAGCAACACCCTTGATGATATTCATTACTTTCCTAGTCATTTCGATTGCTGTAAGGCCAGTTACGTCCACTTCGCATACCTTTTCAGAGCCATAGGCGGTGATGGCGTTATTAGTGCACGATCCCGTTAATTCGGCCGCAACGTTTTCGGCTATTTTCTTGGGTGTCCACCATCTCCTACCCTTCAGTAGTCTTCGAAGGAGTTCTTCAGGATGGATCCGAAGAACTATTGCTATGGCTACGTGATGACTTGGTACTAGTTCCCCGTAATGACTGTCAATGATTACAGGTGTCTTTGAATTTGATATGATGTTATCCAGCAGGTTTACTAGTAGTTCTTCACGTATAATGTAGGTGTCTCTGAATTCGTCGTAGCTTTCAAGAAGGCAGGAGACTGCAGAAAGTGTTGATAAATTCACGTACAGCGCGCCTAATACTGTGCTCAGTAATAGTGCAGTACTAGTTTTACCTGAACCGGGTACTCCTGAAATAACTATAGCTTTCTTGCCCTGCAGGATGTGGATCATAGGCGCCTCCACTTATGAAGTAATAGTGAATTACGATTATTATTGTTGGCGTACTCCTAAATCAAGGAA
>WAOL01000097.1 GCA_015521295.1 Desulfurococcales archaeon | reverse complement strand
ATACAGTATTACATGACAGGAAGTTCTTTAGTAATTGTATTAAAACATGATATTGTTTTCCTTAAGGTTTCACGGATATTTTATTGTGAACTAATGAATTACCTAGTAGGTTCTAGGTTCAGGGAGAACCTCACGGCATCCAGTAGCGACTCCGTGATGTAGTCTGGGAGAACTTTGCATTCCTGTTGGCCTCCTAGGAGTACAGCCATCATCCCAGCGTGCTTGGCCCCTTCTACGTCCACACACCTATCGCCTATCATTACTGCCTCATTAGCAGGAACACCTAGCTTAATTAGGCATGCACGAAATAGGCGCGGGTCAGGCTTCTTGGCCATGCAGTCATCGAACGTGACTATAGCGTCAAAGAAATGCCTAATCTTAAGTGCGTCAATTATAGCGTGCACTATCTCCTTATCACCATCGCTAAGCAGGCCAACCTTACGTGCATGGGTTCTAGCAAGCCTTAGTGCGTCTAATCCATCGTCACGAAGGGTTGCATGCATGGCGTGAAATTCAATATGCATTCTTAATAATTCCTCCTTAGTTACGGCTGACTTGATCCCGTACTTCTTAAGTAACTCTTTAAGTGCTAACCACGTCGCCTCGAGTGAGGGCAGTCCTCTCGTAACGAATTTTAAGTAAAGGCTTAAGTGTTCCTCTGGCCTAAACACGTTTCTATGGAGTGTGGAGAGCCTCTGGGATAGGGCCTCATGTGCCCTCTCATCTGATTCGCTAAGTATTAACGTCCCAAATAAGTCAAAAATCACTGCATTCCCCATCGTGTATGACCCACTAACCCTGCTTTATCCGCGAAAATAGCTTTATGGGTCCAGTAAGCGCTCAAGACTGGGGATTTACGAGTGCCCTAACATTAAATACTGGTCTTCCCTAAGCATTTTATTGATGTGAAGTAATGAAAAGTAGGCAAGTGCTTGCGCTAGGAGTGTTTTTGGTCGCCGTCGGCATGGTAATGCTAGTACTTAGCGTATTGTACAAGGGCGGCGCTGCCCTATCCTGTAGAGACGTGACGTGGGTCAACAACTCATGCTTCCAAGTAAGTATGCCCGGCATACTTTGTGTAAGTGATAGTAATGCTTCAATTCCTAGCTTGAAAGAGGTGAAGCCTCCTACGACTTGTCGTGGGGAGGTAGCTTACGTGATTAAGGAGCCTGGGGAGTACTGCGTTCAGCGATCCTTCAGGACCTTACCCAGCATTAGGCTCTGCGCAATTAAGGAGATGTCAGGTATTGAGTTAGCGGTATGGGTCAGTAGTTCACTAATGGTGATTAGCGGACTGATACTTCTATACAGATACATAATTAAGGGAGACGAGGTTAGAGAGGAATACGTAGTTAGTAGTGGGCGCATTACGTGTAGGGCCCGAAGCCTCACGAGGCATGAATGCAGGATTGCGGGGGTAGGTGATCGCTCGCCAGAAATTATACGCATGATATCTGAGTATCTAAGGTCAGCACTAGATTACAGAGTGCGTGATCTTAAGGAGGGGTACGCAATCCTAGAACGTGGTAGCGCTCTAGGCTTCGGCGGAAAACCAGTGACGCTACTCATACATGCCAAAGGTGATGACGTTATCCTGGAGTACAGTGTTGCACCGCTGCAGGCATCCGGACTATACGACTTAAAGGAATTCGCTGAAGAATTAAATTCACTGCTGGAGAATGGTGCGTTACGGGATCTACTAGATTCACCATCGGGTAAGCCCAGTAAGTAAGGTTGGGTAAATGGGTGGTTCATAGAGGCTACTTTTAGATCTAGGCGGAGCCCAGAGCTGAGAGGATAGTGTCGGCTACCTACGTGGGGGTAGGGTCAGGAGTGGAAACGAATTAGCGTGTGAATGAATGTTTAGGGTAAGAGTAGCGGTATTGAGTGCATTTAAAAAGGTTTGGTGAAGAAGCAGAGGTAGGCTTAGACAGTTCTCTCCTCCTTGAAGTAGATCTTTCCGAGGGCCCTTGGTGGTGCTAGCTTCCTCTTCAGTGGGGTCACCATGAATATAACCATAGCCACTAGAGCTGCTAGGTACGGTATCATCTTAGTTATATGTACCGAGAGACCCAAGTAGCCTTGAAGCACGAACTTATTGTAGAGTAACTCAGCGAATACTAGTGCGGACAGTATCGTTAGTATAGGGTGCCTGCCAGCCGATAATGAGATCGCGAATGCTATCCATCCCTGCCCCATACCCATGCCCTCGCTATAGGGTGCTGGCGTGTACGCTAAGAAGTAAAATGATGCGCCAAGACCTATTAGCGCATACCCGAGCATTCCAGCTATTAGCCTAACACGTAGCACGTTCACGCCCAGCGAGGACGCTGCGTGCGGATTCTCACCAGCAGCCCTAATAGCCGCGCCTAGCTTAGTCCTGCTGAGCATATAATGCACTAGCACGCCAATCACTATCGAGAAGATAATGAAGGCAACATCAACACCTACGTTCATAGGGTACGACACTACGGCGTTGATTTGACTCCTTATCGGTACGGCGATGAGTGCTGCTAAGCCGTAACCAACGAACATTATTGATAAGCCTATAGCGCCGTGACTTATGGGGAGCTTGGTTGCTAGGTAAGCTATCAGTAGGCCGAATGCCACCGCAACTACTAACGCAGCCACTGATCCAGCAACCGCGGTGCCGGCGAATAAAGCGGCTACGTACGCCACCGCGACACCAACTGTGAAGACGCCATCAATTGCCAGGTTAAGTATGCCTGACTTCTCGAAGAGTCCGTGACCTATCGCAGTTAAGTAGTACGCGGCGAAAGCCGGGCCCACACCCAATATTATTGCTATTAACCCAGCATCCATTCTTATCACCTCCCCTCACGAACCACCTTAATACTATACTCCGCGAATACCCTGAGTACCGTGAATGTAGTTAGTACGAATCCTATGAGCACGTATGTCAGAGCCCCACTACTGATCATAGCGCTACCTCCGCTTACCCCACCTAGTGAGGACTGGAGGTTTATGCCTGCCTGGAAGAGGCTCGCCACGATATATGCGGCTATCGGGACACCTCTAATATCGAGCATGGAGAGCCACGACACTAGTATGGCGGTGTACCCTATGTTATGCGTGGGTGGCGTGGTTATGGTCTTTATCTTAATTAACTGGTAGAGATTCCCTGCGAACAGTATGGTGCCTACCAGGCCCGCTATCGCTCCGCTTATGGTTAACGCGAGAACTATGTACTTACGTACGTTTATGCCGGCAGCCCTAAGCACTTGGGGATTGGATCCAAGTATCCTGAGCCTCAAGCCAAACGTCGTCTGCCTCAATACGAACCAAGCTATTGCGAATATCGCTATCATTAATGCGACCCCTTCCCACGTGGCTGTTGTTGCTGTGCTTATCCTGCTGAACCTTAGTGCCGGGTGAAGAGCGTTTGAGAGGCCGAAGCCGCTCGTCGATATGGTTATGCCCTGTAGAGGGCCGTACACTATGTAATTATACGCGTAGTACGCTATGTAGTTCATGATCAGGGTTGTCGCTACCTCATCTATGTCTAGGTAAGCTCTCATTAAACCAGCTATTAATGCCCATACAGCGCCAGCAATTCCCGCTACGATGAGCATCAAGCATATTGCGGTCCCTGGGTTCATTGTGAGAGCCTCAACAGCATATGCTCCTGAAACCGTCGGCGTGGGTAGGACGAACATTCCCGGCATATTTGTGTACTTAGGGAGGTCAGAGGGGGACACTATTATGTACCTTACGGCCACAGTTAATCCTATGAATGCAGACATTATCATGCCCCATATTATCTGCCCCTCGGCACCGATGTTCCATACAGCAGCATTGAACGGTATTATCAGTGCGACACCAAGTATCGTTAACATGACAAAGGTCTGAAGCATCTGAGGAGATATGAGTGACTGACCTATGGCGCTATACACGAGTAATGGGGGTACGTGCGCTAGTCCGTAAAGGGCTATCGTAGCGAGGAATATGCCAACAACTATAGATAAAAATGGAATTATTATTCCGCCGAACTTGAGAGGTTTAACCCTCTTAGTTACGATGAGCCTCATTTCACATCACCATTAACTTCTCAACCTGTTCACGCTCAGCCTTCTCGGCTGGGAAGGTCTTAACTATCCTTCCAGAGTTCATGACGGCGATTGTGTCACTCACTTGAAATATCTCGTCCAAATCCTCCGACACTAGAAGTACTGCAAGCCTCTCTTTAAGTACCTTCTCTTTAATAATCTTCCTCACCATGACTGCGGTTACCTCGTCAAGCGCCCTAGTCGGGTTGTAGGCCACGAGTAGCTTCTTTGCTATCGACAATTCTCTTGCTACGAGCACCTTCATTATGTTACCGCCTGAGAGGAGTTTAACTGGCGTCTTACTTGAAGGCGTAACTACCTTAAACTCGTTAATTAACCTATTAGCAAGTCCTCTTACTTGCCTCCATTTAATGATTCCCTTAGCTATGGCGGGCAACATTGCTAAGTTCTCCTCGATATTGTTCTCCATGGACACGCCGAACTTCAAAGGTTCGTCAGGTATGTATCCGGTACCTAGGGATCTTACCTTGCCGGTACCCTTATTCGTTACGTCCTTTAAGTCGCCGTTAGCTAGGATGGCTATCCTTCCCTTGCTTACCTTCCTTAACCCCATGATAGCCTGTACCAGCTCTAACTGCCCGTTACCAGCAACGCCAGCTATGCCGAGTACCTCGCCTGCCCTAACCTGTAGTTTCACACCCTTTACCGAGAATGCTCCATAGTCGCCCATAACCCAAAGATCCTTTACGTCGAGCACCACCTTTTCGTCTGGCGTTGAGGTCGGTAAGCGCTCGTAAGTTATCTGGGCTGAGCGTTCACCGAACATCATCTTCCTAACGTCGTCTATTGACGCTGTCCGTGTCTCAACAGTACCGACGTACCTACCCCTCCTAAGCACAGAGATCCTGTCAGCAACCTCTAGTGCCTCAGGTATCTTATGAGTTATTAATATAACGGAACCTCCTTGAGACGCGAACTTTCTCATGAACTTGTAGAATTTTCTCTTCTCCCTTATTGGCAGGAACGTTATTGCCTCGTCAAGCATTAGGACCTTAGCTCCAAGCATGACTGCCCTGAGTAGCTCAACTAACTGCTTCTGCGTGTAGCTTAGCTTCCACACCTCGGTGTTGGGATCTACCTTAATGCCTACCTCCTCACTCTCCTCTCTAATGTAGTTTTCGACTTTCCGTATGCTAGCCATCATGCCGAATTTCTCCAACCCTAGGATGATGTTCTCGCTTATGGTTAGCGAGCCTATGAGCTGAGGTATTTGAGAGACAAGCGAGATTCCATGCCTAATCGCGTCTATAGGTGATGTAAAGATTACTCGTTTGCCGTTAATGTAAATTTCACCGCTGTCTGGGACATACACGCCGTACAGTATCTTAACGAAGGTGGTTTTTCCGGCCCCGTTCTCGCCAAGGAGCGCGTGGATTTCCCCCTTACGGAGTTCGAAGCGAACGTGGTCTAATGCTAGGACACCTGGGAATCTCTTAACGAGGTCTTTAACTAAAACAGTTACCTCCCCCTGCAAGGGGGGTAAATTTTGTGAAAAACTGTTTTGTTTTAGGGACTCCGTCGTCCCACATCACCTCCTGAATCACTTCTTACCAACTATGTGTACCCAATCCACGAACCATTGCATGGTCCATAGAGCGTCGTGACCTAGCATCACGCCAGCAGGTACCTTAACCTTAGCACCAGTCTTAATGTTGTAGCCGCTTAGTGGGCCTATGAATGGGTCGAACCTCGGCGCTATATAGTAATACTTCTCCTTGCCGCCGATGTTTATTTTCGTGATGTTCATGTACTTATGGGTGATGGCTAAGCTGTCGAGGGCATTGTACATTGGGGCGTTCTTCATCTCCTCGTATCTTTCCATTATTAGTTCATAGGCACTCATCTTCTTTCCTGTTAACTTGTCAGTTACCTGTATGTTCTTCAGTATCGGTATAACCTTGGGGTTGATGTGCATGACAGTACCATTGGGGAATACCCAGCAGCCAAACTCAACGGCTCCCGAGTTCAGGAGATCCCAGTAATCTACGTTCTCTAGGTTATATGGCGTGTACACACCTGCCTTAATCTTCGCTAGGATGTCAGCGTATATTACTTCCCACCTAACTATCTGTCCGCTGGCGACGACGTCCGGACCGTAAATGTAGCCTGGACTGTAGTGACTGAATACCCATATCTGCTTGTGCTGCTGCTTGTACAGCTGCTCCGCATACTCAAGTATGGCTGTGGAGTCCTCTGTGTAGGCAATTGCGTCGACGTTGTACTGGTTAACTAGCGTCTCCGCAGCTTGCCTAGCGGCCGTCGGGTTATACCAGGCACCTATCTCAATGACGTAGACCTGTATGTTCTTACCTAGTTGTTGCCCTATCTCCTTAGCGCCTATGGCGAAAGCGTTAATGTGTCTAACTAGCTCAGGTGTTAGGAAGGCGGCAACGTAGCCTATGTGGCCTGTCTTAGTTAGCGCGCCGGCGATCAGCCCGTTTAGATAATAGATCTGGTAAAGGTCAGCAAAGTACGTGCCCATGTTCTTATATCTCAAGTAGCCACTGCAGTGGAAGAACAGTAAGTTCGGGTGGAGTTTTGCCTCATCGAGAGTTCCCTGCATGTAGCCGAAGGACGTGGTGAAGAACACTTGGTATCCTTTCTGAATTAGTGACTCAATAGTGCTCTTGAGCTTGCTCTCCGGAACACTCTCAACGTAGGTTGTTTCTAACCAATCCTTGTAGAGCGCAGCCACAACCCTTCTGCCCAGATCATGCATGTAGCTCCATCCGAAGTCGCCTACAGGACCTACGTAAATCCAAGCAGCCTTAACCTTACTAGGCGGGGTCCAAGAAGGTGTTGCTCCCCCACCAGCAGTTGAGGTTACGGTCTTAGTCTGCGTGACAGTTACTGTAGCACCACCTGCTCCACCACTCACGGTGGTGGTCACGGTCTTAGTAACGGTGGTAGTCTTACTTGGTGCTATGCTCATTCCGGCATAGAAGGCGGCAACACCAACGATTATTATAGCTATTACGAATCCGGCTATTAAGGCCGTCTTTGACAAGGTTGGGGTTCACCAATGACATGTAATAAGTGCGCCTTTAAAAAAATGTTTGAACCCGATAATGGAGTATTAAAACCTCACTTAAGGGATAGGCTATGCCATAATTATTACGTGAATAAGTTAATCGTTATTGTTAAACAAGAATTATCCTATTAATCAAGATAGGCGTTACTATGAAATTAACACCCGGATTGTAGTATAGTTATTGTTCACTCATTGATCACTGAGAGGCAGTTAATGCATTATACTAGGAACAGGGAAGTATTACATGGGTGATAAAATGTCAGAGAAAGAAGGTAAGGGCGGGAAGGACCTGGAGAAAGAATTGGCAGAGAGCATCACTAAGTTAGTGATGGCGAAGATAAGTGCGCAAGGCCTAGATGAGGAGACTAAGAAGAGGATAGCGGAGAGAGTCAGGAAGGCGTTAGAGGAGCAGGGCGTCTCAGAGAAGGGAATGGAGGACGCGCTGAAGGAATACTGGGATGTTAAAGCCCCGTTAATGGCTATATCGGAGTTCCTGAGAGACCTTAAGGAACCCATAACCGAACTTATTAAAGCAATAACGGGCGGGCTCGGCGGGGATCAGATAGGTAAGGATGTGGCTCACTTCTACAAGCACTTAATCGAAGCCGGGATCGACAAGGAGTTAGCACGTGAGATGACCCTAGAGTACTTCAGGAAGAGGACAGCCATGGCTGACCTAGGCTCCATGCTAATGAAGATGTTCTCCAAAGGTAGATTAAACGTAAACGTAGGGGGATCCCGCTCAGAGGAAAGGGAAGCTGAGGAAGAGGAGGAAAGGGAGGAGGGGGAGTCATAACCCCCTCGGGGAACCCGCCCAGGTACTAAACCCGGGTTTTCCCATGTTAAACTTAATGAGTTAAGCCAATGTAAACCTTTCCCTTCGTTAATTAGAGAAGGAGATACGGGGAAAGAGCATTGGGTGGGGAGGGACAGCGAAGTGGTGCAGAGGAAAGGCTTGCCAGGATAGAGAGGTTGTTAGAGATGGTGTTACGCAAACTTCAGGTGCTTGAGGAATACCTAGCAATGTCGGGAGCTGACCCAGAGGCTTCGCTGGCTGTAGAGTTAGCCATGGTTTTCTCCCTCCCCGCCCACAAAGCAGTAAGGATGGCGTCAAAGGTAATGGAGCTAGCTAGGATGGCTGGCATTAGTGACCCAATAAGCATAACCATACTTGAGGTGCTAGCAATTTCTAACAAACCATTGACTGTGAGTGAAGTTACTAGAAGAGTGCGGAAGGTGAGGGGAACGGCATCACGCAGAATAGTGACCGAACGAATACGTAAGCTTAGTGATAAGGGATTAGTAAAGGTTAGGAAAGCTGGGAAGAAAATCCTAGTCAGCATTGAGTGAGGCCCGCAGGTGAAGGATCTTGGAATTAAGGAAATGGAGAGTAACGCTAGCTAAGGTTACTGCGATCTTTTCCATAGCATTACTAGGCTTTACGGTTTTACTCGCGCTCACTGAGGTGGCTCTCTACGCGTTCCTATGGATTAACTTCAAGCGCTTAACAGAACCCGTCAGGTTCTTCATTAATTCAGTTATTCGCGGTGTTCCTCCTAGCTTGGCGATGGAACTCACAAAGATCTACAGGAGGGAGGTACTGGCGAAGTACTCAGTAAGGAACCTAATTAGATTATTGACTATGAGTGAAGGGATACGTAAATCTATGAAACGATTTAGAGGGTAAGGCCTTATTAATGCGGCGGAACCCTATCCTTAAACGAGAGGCAGGATTACTGAGGTAGTGGGGGTGTAGTGAGTTAGTAGGTAAGGTATTGCTAGTGCTGATGAATAAGGATAATGCCGAAGGGCTAAGGAGATGTTTGAAGACCCTAGCTAGTCAAGAGGAGTGCAGGTTATGTGAGTGCTTTGACGTTCTGGTAATGGATGGTCACTCAAGGGACGGCTCCGATAAGGTTGTGGAGGAATTCAGCAAGCGTTACGGTTGCGTCAAGCTAGTGAAGCAAGCGGTCAAAGGAGGCGTTGGTCCGGCACGCGCTGAAGTTGTGAGATACGCCATAGAACGTGGGTATCGGTATATAATTTGGGGTGACTCAGAAAACATCTACACGACCACGTACGTTAATTCACTAGTTAAGTGCGTGGATAATAACCACGAAGTGTTCTCGGGCTTCACTAAGGTTAAGCACACGTCCATATGGTCCATGATATTCTTCTGGTACCACGCTTACCACATGCTCTTCAGCTACGTTAGGGAACGTCATGCCCCCGGCAATAATAAGCTCACGAAGATCACAGTGTTTAATAAGGTCATGTACCCACCCTCAGCAAGAAGCGATGACTTCTACTTCAGCGTACTGGCAATGAAGCGGGGAGTGAAGTTTCGTCACTGTCCGGAGGCTGAAGTCGTGGTTACTATGCCATCAAGCTTCAAGGAGGTTAAGGCATGGCAGAGATCCAGAGTTAAGGGGTTAGTTGAGGGTGCCTACATGATAGGAATGGGCTTCCCCCCGGACTTACCTCCCTGGGTCGCATTTGCCTTACTTCCGTTAGCTGTGGTAGCTCTTGTAGTAGCTGCTGTGATGACGCCTCCTCCGATGAACGTGGTTCCCTATTCATTATTAGGCATTATTGCTTTAACTATTGCATGGCTTATCATTAGGCTGGAGGGTCTGGCGATTAAAGCTTACAGTGAGCCGAGAAAGCTTCAAGGTATCCTAGGATTCTTTGGAATGTATCTACACGCGCTCTTCACAACGTACTACTCTCTAAAGTACCTGATAAAAATGCGAGGTGAACAAGGGAAGCTTAGGGCAAGGCTCGAGGATGTCTTGAGGCGCTTCGGCTTCGACCCATCACTGGCTAGGCTAAATCATAGATATTAGAAATTAGGTACTTAGAGGAAACCTTCCTCCTTTAAAGTACTTATAATTTCTTCGGTTTTCCTCCTGTCGAACGCCTTCTGACGAATCCTGTCTTCCAGCCCTCTAACCCCAAACATGTATGAGTAATTGCTTAGCAGCTTACGCTTACCCGACCACTCTATCAGCGGTATGGGTCTCTTAAAGAAACCGTAGTGTCCCTCCTCACTAAGTATCACTACAGGTAGGTCACCTCCACGTGCGTAGTGCGGGGTCTTAATCACTCTCTCACCGTATTCCTTCACCGCTATTTCCCAGACTCTGTCGGTGCCCTCCTTACCTATATCTATGCTCTCCCTAGACGCGATAGCTGTTAGGTCAGCTATCTCATCCACCTTCATGTACGCTACAACGTAGACCCCCCGGTCAGCACGCATGAACGCCCTCCTGATCTCGGTGAATCCATGTTTAACGTTGAAGAACCCGCGCGGGTACCTAGCTAAGCCTGCCGCGAAGAAGATATAACATTCCCTCTTTCTATATTCCCTGAAGCTCTTGGGTATCCTTCCTCCTGCCGAGCGCCAGTAATCGCTGTAAACCCCTATGTCAAGCCTAGGATCCCAGTGAGCGACTACTTCATTAATGTGGTAGCTGGATCCCCCCACTAATACATAATCGCCGGGTAAGTACCTCGAAAGGTCGTCAGGGAAGCACCTACACGGTATCCTATCATACCGAAATTCCTCCGCTACTTCCTGCCTTATTAACCGTCCCCTAAATTCGGGTACAGGGAGCGCCTCAAAGCAGTCCTCAAACATAGGCGAGTAGTAACCGCCGTCTGCTGTCTCAAAGAACACCCTCAGTAGTAGGGACTCACCTATTTCAGCCATAACTCTACACGCCAATACTTTTTAACAAGACTAATTAAAAGCATGTTACCTCTCCTCATCATTATTTTCCTCGTCCATAGCGTTAATGATGGCGTCAATAATGTTCTTTAGCTCTCGGAGCGACTCCTTAACTTCCTCCTCCCTCATCCCGCTGGCCTCAATCATTCCTAGGGCCTGCCTAACTGCCCTAGCGAACGCTTCCTCAGAACTAACACCCCTCTTTCTCCAGTGCCTGTAGAGCCGTAGTGCCGAAATTACAGCTCCCTCAACGTATCTTTTCCTTTTCTCACTCTCAGATAACCACAAGAACCCCGCCCTCCAGAACGCTTGAAGGCATGCATTATTCGTTACGTACATTTAAATAACGCAGTAGACTTTATAAAAAGTGAGTGTTGGCGCCGCGGACCCGGTGGGCGTAGCTTCTGCGAGGGACGCCCGGTCCTGCGGCGCCGTTAGTTTCCTTCTAGCTTCATTACAGTGATGAGGCTACTCATCACTACCAACCATTGATTCGATGCTATGTAATACCTTAACAAGTACCTCTACGTTCACGCTGATGAAGCTATGTCCCTTACTCATACTTACCTCATGCTCAACCTCAACTAACACGCTTATGCTGTTTCTTATAATTACTAACGCATTGCTTACGTCATTCTCTTTTATTAGGCTTATTGCCTTACTTATGCTCACCCGCACTCCCTGTAGCTTACTAAGCTGGGTGTTCGTTAGAGTACCGCTTGATTTCCCGATCGCTATTACCTTACCTATGTCAGTAATTACCCTTTTTAGGAGGGACTCAATGACCTTTAACTTAGCCTTGTGTGACACGCTAACTGCCCTTTCTATTTTCTGAGTCTTTACCATCATTATGTGCATCATGTTCTTAAGCAAATCATTGAATTCGTTGAGTGAGTTCTTGAACTGATTCGCTAATGGCTGATGCCACATGCTCATATTCATCAGTTTTTCAACATCTGAGCTTAGTTGCGTGACAGTAGCGTTAATTGCCTTTAAGCACTCCTTAACGGCCGTTAGATTGCCTAGTGCTAGAGCTCTCTCTAACCTACTGTAATTGCCGTTTAGTGCGCTCACTAGCTTCTCCATGTTCTGCACATCTCCGGCAACATCGCCTCCCATGAGCTTACTCATGGCCTGCACTTTGGTAAATGTTAAGTTAACCTTGACTAGCACGCTTCTTAACCCAGCTACGTCGGTCATTATGTCCTTGAGTTCTGTCGCGTGCCTTACATGACACTGTATCTCATGACCCACCGTCACTATCACGTTCACTTCGCTAGTTAGGTTGAGTAGCTTCTCAATGGCTGACGCGTTTAATGGTCCCGGACCCACGATGAGTTTCTCTATCTTAGCTAACCTCTGCGTTATGTTCTCTGCTAAGCTCATTAGCTCCTTGGACATTAGGGTAAGGTTCATGCTCTGTGCTTCCTGCGCGGCCTGAACTATTTTCTTAATCTCCTTCTGCATCTCCATTATTCTATTCACTAGCTTCTCTCTCACCTTCAGTTGAAGTCTCTCAGCCGCGCAGTTGTTCAGTATTTCCCTGGCCCTAGCTAGGTCCTTGGCCACGCTCTTCAGCGTGTTATTTACGTACGTTGTGTTTAGGGTGATGGTTCCATTCAATACCTTACTCAAGTACTCACTCATGTTTGTCAATACAGCAATATCTTTAGTGAGCACATCCCTAAGCTCCGTGGCGATTGTAGAGTTTATTGCTCCCCTCTCCACAGCTCTCGTAGTCGCGTTTAGTAGCATGTATGCCGTCCTGTTCAGCGCCCTAACTCTCCCTTCATACTTCATAATTATCATTGTTGCTTCGCTTGTCTTGACCTGATATTCGCTGACAATCATTTCCAATGCTTTCCTGACCTTCTCCAGGCCTTCTTCCGCATACTTTAGCGCGGCAGTGTAGTCGCCAGTCTTGTTCGCCTGCATAGCCATCTGTAGGGATTTATTCGCTTCCATCACGAGTTCCCATTCAGTGCTATTCTTACTTATGTTGAGCGATACCAGCTTCTGTATAGCCACAGTGATTGAGGTGTTCAATGACTTTATCATTACTATTACTGTCACGTTGATCGACGTAGTTAAGGATGATGCCTGAGCCACCGGCATGTAAATGTTGCTCAGAGGCACCACGGCACCTAATAATATTAGGGTAATCCACGCCGCAGCTGAGACGCACATTATTGCTTCCCTTAAGGTTCCCGTCACTCCGTGCACACCTCCGTGAGGTACTACGCGGCGGTTCGATATTAAAAACCCCCTAAGGAACGTTCCGCGTTCCTCCCCTACCGGAACGGAACAACTCATCATTACTTCTCACCAAGCTTCTTCAGGCCCTCCTCAGTTATGCTGAGGTAAGTTCTCCCTCCCTTATCTTCCTTACTTATCAGTCCTAGCCTCAGCAGCTTCTGAACCCTTCTCCACACGACGGATTTGCTTAGGCCTAGTTTCCTGGCGAGCGAGGATATGGTTTCCGTACTCTCCTTAAGGGTTCTTAAGATCTCGTAGTCACGTTCGTCGAGTTCCTCAGCATGTATTAACTCACCTGTGCCTACGGCTGAGCTCCCGCCATGTGGTGCTCTTCGAGACCTTAATGCCATGGCAGCAATGATGACAACAACAATTGCTATTACTATTAACGCATACACCCAGGCCGTATTGCCTTGGCTAGGCTGGGTCTTAGTGGTGATGCTTGAACTAGTCTGTGTGTTTTGCTGCGTCTTAGTCGCGGTTGTCGGAATTGCTGTGCTTGTGGTTGGTGACGTTGTGGTGCTCGATGATATCGTGGTCGTCGTTTGAGTGGTGCTTGTTGCTGTTGTTGATTGCGGTGCGCTTGTGGTTGTTATTGATGTTGTGGTGATTGTGCTGGTGGGTCTTGTTGATGACGTAGTAGTTGGTGGTGTAGTGGTGCTTGTAGTGGTTGGGGATGTTGAGGTGGTTGAGGTGGTAGCGGTAGCGGTGGTAGTAGTAGCGGTAGCCACTGTTGTGGTAGTTGTGGAAGCTGTGGTTGTTGGTGGGGGCGGCAGAGTGAATTCTATTTCGTAGGTGCCCGCACTTGAGTACTCAATCACAATTTGGTTTCCGACCATTTTGATTGATGAGGGAGTTCCGTTGAAGTATAGGAGGGCAGCTCCAGCCGGTAGCCTGATGGTTGCTGGCCCTCCGGGGGCTATGATGTCCTTCACCAGACCGCCGGAGACCTCACCTACGATCGCTTCGTACCTTATAAATAGTTGTGCTGACTGGTTAGCTGGTATTGCCTGCACTATTGTTGGGCTTACAATGCTCGTAGGCACGATATTGCCTTTTTCGTCCACAGCGACTAAAGACTCTGGTAGGATGCCTGGATCTACCTTCACGTAAATTGTTGTCTGGCCTGTCACGTTACTTACTATGATGTTCACGTCGGCGCTACCGTCAGTCCCTAGCGTATAGACGTAAGTTCCAGTCACTAGTGTTTGCGCCTCTGAAAATGTGGAAGCTGTAAGGAGTATTAGTAGGGCAGTGAGTGCCGCAGGCGTGAGGGTCCTAACTGGTATTCTAGCCTTCATTAGTGCCACCTTGTATTTACTTTATCGATAACCAATAAAGGATTAATGTATGTTTTGAGAAGGCTCGTTAAACGAATCAACACTATTGCCGCAGGGAGTCAGAGTATTATATACCGCATCAACATCACTTGATGTGGGGAACGCATTGCGGGTGTTTGAATTTGGTGTTAAGCCATTCGTAATTGGCATGGTTCACGTTGGACCTCTACCCTCAACCCCCTTAGGTTCGGGGGCCAGTATTGACGACATTATCGAGGTCGCTATTAGGGACGCGCGAGCGCTTGAGGAAGGAGGCGTCGATGGGATCATGGTTGAGAACTTTTATGATGCCCCATATCCCAAGGACGTAGCAGACCCAGCGACGGTTGCGTCCATGGCCCTCATAACTAAGGAGGTAGTGAAGAGTGTCTCAGTTCCTGTGGGGGTGAATATACTTAGGAACTGTGGTCTGCAGGCATTGGCTGTAGCGCATGTTTGCGGTGCGTCCTTCATAAGGGTTAACGCTCTCTCTGAGACCGTAGTTTCGGATCAGGGGGTCCTCGAGCCGATCGCGTACGAGTTAATGCGGTATAGACGGTACCTTGGAGCGCGGGTCGCTGTGTTCGCGGACATACATGTGAAGCACGCGGCACCACTAGCGTGGAGACCTCCCGAACTTGTGGCTAGAGAGACAGTTGAGAGGGGAGGCGCTGACGCGGTAATAGTAAGTGGTGCGAGAACGGGGGCGCCGCCAGACGTCAAGGAAGTCGCGGCCGTTAGGAACGTAGTCGAGGTACCCGTCATAATCGGTAGCGGCGTCACTCCCGCGAATGCTAAGGAACTCCTCAGCATGGCTGACGGAGCTATAGTAGGGACTTACTTCAAAGAGGGCAACAGGGTTTCGACAAAGCGTGTGGAAAAACTCATAAGCATTGTTAGGTCTTTAAGGCACTAAGTTTTTCTCCTAGGCTGGTGATGCGTGAGTCCCTCACTTCTTAGATCTAATAGCCTCTAGTATCTCCTTAGCAACGTCTAACCGTATCTCGCCGCGCTTAAGCATCTCCTTAACCACCTCGTCAACCTCGTCACCCTTTGCACCAGCTGTTATGGCTAGTTGCCTTGCGTGCAGCTTCATGTGGCCCTTCTGAATCCCTTCCGTTGCTAATGCGCGGAGGGCGGCGAGGTTCTGGGCTAGGCCTACAGCACCCATCACCTCAGCCAACTCCTTAGCCGTCTTAATGCCGAGTATCTTCAGCGCTATCTTAGCTACAGGATGAACCCTAACTGCACCACCTATCGTGCCGACAGCCATCGGCATTTCCAAGTAACCGACTAAGTCACCGTTCTCATCCTTCTCCCACACGCTTAGGGGTTCGTACCTACCGTTCCTCGCCGCGTAGGCGTGGGCTCCGGCCTCAAGCGCCCTAGTGTCCTGTCCCGTCGCTAACGCGACCGCTATCACACCATTCATTATCCCCTTGTTATGCGTTGCTGCCCTATACGGGTCGGCGGCCGCGAAAGCCCAAGCATACACTATGCCGTCAACCACGTCCTCACCTCCAAGCACGTCCTTCGGCACCCTAGTCCATGCCCTCACGAGCCTTCTATCAGCTAGGTTCGAGATTATCCTCAGGTACACCTTCCCTCCAGTCCACTTCTCTAGTAGTGGTGCTACGGCCTCAGCCATTGTGTTAACGGTGTTCGCACCCATCGCGTCACGCACGTCAACAATTAAGTGAGTCACCACCATAGGGCCTACGGGGGAGTCGAGGATCCTGACCTCAACGTCCCTAACTCCCCCACCGACCTTAAGGAGTATTGGGTTCGTTGAGTTTGCTAAGTCAATTATCTCCTTCTTACGCTCAAGTATGACGTACTTCGCGGTGTGAGGTGATGGAACCTTCACGAGCTGTATCTGCGAGATCATCAGCGGTTCTGTCGCTAGGGACCTTATGCCTCCACCAGCCCTACACATTTTCGCCGCATTGGACGCGGCAGCGACAACGGAGGGCTCCTCGATAGCCATAGGCACTAGGTAGTCCTTACCGTTTATGAGGAAGTTTGTCGCTATTCCTAAAGGTAGGGGCATGGTTCCTATCACGTTCTCGATCATCTTATCCGCTAGGTCAAGGGGTAGGGGGCCCTCCCTCGTTAAAGTCTTAACATCATCCTCGCTCAAGTCAGCAAGCTCAGCCACCTTGGCTAACCTTTCATTAAGGGTCAACTTATGGAAGCCCGGGAGTCTTGACGTTCTAACCATGTTAAAGCACCCTAAGATGAATTGGCATGAAGGGTTTTATTAGTCAATCAGTGATTTCGTTTCTCAGTACTTGAATATGCGCTGGGAAATATAACTTGGCTTTCCTCAATATTGGATTGCCAGAGAACCGACTAAGGGGAATTACCTTTCTATGGTTAGCTAGGCCTCATTTGCTTGGGCTCCATGACTTGAGGAAAGATTTATACCTTGATATAGATTCGGTTATCCCTGGATCAACCCCTCTAATCTCAGCAAGCCTTAACGATGCTAGGCCCAGCACCAGTGAGTACCAAAGCACTCTGTCTAGGTAAGGCATGGATTCAAGCATTACTAGCTCCTTAACCGGTACCCCTACGTCACGCAGGTAGTCGGCGGCGAACTTCATGAGCTTATCTTCCTCGCCGAGCTTAAGCACTATGGCTGTAAAGGGTCCTAACCATTTCTCCCACCCAACGATGTCGTTATGCCCCCACTCCGGCAGAACCTCAACCTTCGCAGGAACCTTCGCGTTCTCGTTGAACTCGTTCTTCGCCCTAACAGCGAGGGGATAGTGCCTCACGTCACTCAGGAACACAGGGATCCTCCCAGTAAGTCCCTCAACGAGGTTCTCTGCCAAGGCCTCAGCTTCGCCCACATTACCTAGCTTAGCGAGCCCCTCAGGGGAGGGTAGCGGGAAGTTCATACCCTTTGCCTTCAATACCTTCAACGCACCCACCAGTAACGCGGGCATTGACGCGCGCGGTGCCCTTCCCCCCTCCACCTGAAGGTAGGTTAATCCTTTCTCCCTAGCGATCTCCGCAAGCTTACCGCCCGAGGACACGCCAGCAACGTCACAGCCCCTACTCAAGGCTTCGTAAACCGTGCTTAGCGTTTCCTTAGTGTTCCCAGAGTAACTTATAGCCAGGACCAACCAGCCGTCCTTAACGTACTTAGGTAGGCTGAAATCCTTAATGACGACTGTCGGCACGTCGCTGAACTCAAACGCTAACATATGTATAACATCCCCTATAATGCCTGAACCACCCATTCCGGTCAATGCGATGCCGTCGTACTCCTCCCTTCCCTCAGGGTTCTCGACTTCAGTAGCTAGGGTCTTCTCAGCTAGTGAGCGCCAATCAAGGTAGAACCTTTTGAAGCGTTGCGTACTCATTGGCAGCACCGTTAAGTAAGGGCAACGAGGCTTTAATAACGTAAGTTATGTTGCTTAGGTAGCGTACTTTTCGCTATCCACGTTTAGTGATGGAAAGAATGTGAGGAATGAATTAACGTAACTAGTCACTTCTTAGCCCACTTCTTAGCCTTATTCTCTAGGGCCAGCGTGGCCAGGCGCTTGAAGTCATCCCACCTGCCATCAAGTAAAGCACGTAGCGCTTCCCTACCCTCCTCACCACAGTCCTCTAACGGTTTGAGTATGTACTTAACTAACCTAACAGCTACGTCCGGATCACGGAAGTACTTCCTAAGAGCAGTCATGAATGCCTTGGGATCTCTGTAGATTAACTCCCCTGGATACCTACCGTACATACTGTACATAAACATGTTCAGCGACAGTTGAAGTCCTGGTACATGCTTCCTTAGCCTCTCATTAACTAGGCTGGCCAGGTACCTAGCAACCATTGCCTCAGTCCTACTGTCGATACTACCAGACCTCACAGTATCACTCCTCCTCGGCAAACAGCTTCCATTCCGGGTCGATGCAGAAGGTCAGAGGGCCTGGGGGTACGGGTTTTAGTATGCCGTACGCCTCCACGCTATAGCATCTCCTTGCCTTACCCCACTTCCTCCTTATCCTCACGGCTACATCATACAGCTCCACAGGGAGCTCAAGATCCCTTACCTCGGTGTCCGCATAGGAGTAGAACGTTGTTATGCCTAACTTCCTCCGCATGAGTATGTTGTTTATGTGGTCCCTGTAGAACTCGTGGAGACTTCCTGATAGTTTAAGCAAGTGGCTTACAGGGTCTATGACTAGGTAGTCTGGCCGTAACCTCAGCTCTTTGTCACGTGCCCTATGAGCTAAACGGTATAGGGGCTCCTGCGTAGGGTTCAGACACTCAATAATTATCTCGGCTGGCGCTCTCTTGCTGGTGGGGAACACGTTGCTAATTAAGTCTATAACGTGCCTGACAATATCCGGCGACTTACTGAAGGATCTTATCAGCAACTTGCCCCCGCTGGAGTACACGAAAGCTAAACCAGCAAGCACCCCAACTACGAGCGACGGCACATACTTATCGACGATTAAGAGTACCTGCGACCCCCTACGCAAGCCTCTAAATACACGGTCAATAGGTTTTAAAGGGGTTACTATCCTGACCTCCTTGGACTTCCTAAAATCCTCAATTCTTACAGGCGCGTACACACGTATGCCATCACCGGCAACTATGTCGTAGTGAAGCTCTATCTCAGGAATTACCGTTCCACGCATCTTCCTTACTTGAAGGGTTCTACGGAGAATACCGTTACGGAATTCCGACTTAAGTATTATTACGCCGTCAAAAATGAATTCCTCAAGACCATATCCTACGATTTCGTACCCTATCGGTAGCTCCGCCACGATGAGTCCCGTGACCTCATACGGTCTCAACCCGAGGACTAAGGCATTCTTAACTAGCTCCCTAGCCCCTCTCAAGGTAGTCATTTGAGTTATAGCTGTTATCGAGTCTATGACGACACGTTTAGCCCCTATCCTAGCAACAGTCTCGAGAAACTCTATTAAGTTCTCCCTAGCAGCCTCAAAGGT
>WAOL01000096.1 GCA_015521295.1 Desulfurococcales archaeon | reverse complement strand
GGAGAATTAAAAGTATGTGACTTTTGAGTCGTAAATGGGAATTCTGGGTTATGAATGAGTTTGGTGGGCCCGCGGGGACTCGAACCCCGGACCTCCGCCTTGTAAGGGCGGCGTCCTAACCGGGCTAGACGACGGGCCCCCAGCATTGGTTACATGTGCTTCCTTATTAATTTTTCATGGTAAGGGACAGGAGTCAGCAATAAAAGCTTGCTAGTTCTTCTCTTTTATGAGGGGTTCTATGTGAGGAATTTCTGGTTCGTTGAGTCTTCGCTTAAGTTGCTTAGGAGGTTCTATGAGAGGCTGGGATGGCTTGATAAAGTTGCTGAGACTGACTATGAGTTTCTGCGTGCGTTGGAGGAGGCTTCACAGGCTGGTGTTTTTCCCAAATAATTCTTGAAGAGCTTCCTGCACCTCCTGCCTGTACTGGCTCAGTGTAGGTGTTTCCAGTAATTTCTTGATTGCTGATGCGCTTCCTTCAGCAATGTCGCTAACGTCGTATCCTTGCCTCAGGTAGCGTTTGGCTTCAAGCATCGTTGCTAGGTGGTCAGCTAGCTTGACTAGGGCGCCCTCTAGTGTTGCCTTCTCCTCAAACTCCTTCAGTAACTCATTGAATAAGCCCAGGCCTAAGTCCCTCAGAGCCTCCTCATCAAGCTTTTCCACGCCACGTAACCTTTCCTTACTCCACTTAACTATGTCTCCCGCTAACGCCTCTGGGATGTCATGTATTATCGCGATGGTCAATGCTTTGCCGAGGTCCACGTTAATACCTCGCCTGACTAGTGTTTTCGCAATGAGTAGCGTGAGGAATGCCACTTCGAAGGTATGTGCAGCAACGGTCTCGGCCAGAGCAGGGGGTACTCCCCTATTCATCCAGCCAGTCCTAGCTAGGCTCTTGATGCTTACAGCTTTCTCGTACTTTAGCGACTCCATATTATCTCACCATCCATCATTAACTAAGGATGCGGTGCTCCTTAATGATAGTTACCTAAGTAACACCGCCGCTAACCTCTAGCCCCTCGCTTCCTCAACAGGAACAACATCCACAATATTGTCAATTGTAATGACCTTCATCTTAACCCCATAGAGCTCACTTAACTTATCCTCATCCACGCCGGTCTTTAATGGGGCATTGATGAATAACTTACCATCCTTAAGTGCCAGCACGCGATCAACGTAGTTAAGCAGGGGGTTTAGCTGGTTCGACGCAACCACGACTACCCTGCCCTCGTTAGCGAGCCTCCTTAAGCACCTCATAACCACCAACTGATACCTCACGTCTGTGTATGAGAGAGGCTCATCCACTAGCAACACCTTAGAACGCCTCGCTAAACCCCTGGCCAGCAGGGCCCGTTCTAATTCACCTGAACTAACCTCCCATATTCTGCGGAAGAGCAAGCGCTCTACGCCGAAGATCCTTACGTACCTCTCAAGTAAGGCTACGTCAGCACTACTGTCGCTTAGGAGGAGGTCACCTATCGTCATGTCAGGGAGCGCCGATATTGTTGGTGGCACATAGGTAACGTATTCGGTGCGCCTGTCTACGCGAATGCGCCTCAAGTTGATACCATCAATGAGTACCTCCCCTGAGTACGGTACCATGCCGGCTATCGCCTTAAGTAATGTGGTCTTGCCGGACCCGTTAGGCCCTATCAACGCAACCAACGATGGTCTTAACTCGAAGCTCACACCTTTAATAACGTTAACCTTGCCATAAGCAACGCTTAAGTTCTCAACCCCGAGCATGCCTTCTCATCCCCACCATTATGGCTGCCAGTGTAGGCGCACCAACAAGTGATACGATCACATTCACAGGCACTTCTATAGGGTAGAACACTATTTTAGCCACAACGTCAGTTAAGCTAAGCATCGATGCACCGAAAACAAGGGAGAGCGGTATTATGTAGCGCGCGTCGCCGCTACCTAGTAGTCTTCTTGCGAAATGCGGTGATGCTAGACCCACGAAACCTATTACGCCGAAGTAAGCTACGCAGAAGGAAGCGAGCACTGCGGCCATCGCTGTCAGGATCACCCGCTCTCTCGAGGGATCACGACCTAAGTCACGGACGAAGTCGTCACTAATGCTTAGCGCATTGAGTACATTCCTAGATACGCACGAGTATATTGTGCATGCCGTCAGGACAAGTGCTATCGCGATGGGTTTATTAAGGTTAACCACCACTAATGAACCCATGCTCCATGCGAACACCTTATGTATGTCACGCAGTATGAAGTACTGTGGGAACAACGAGGCTGAGTAGAAGAAGGTGCCGACCGCAACCCCCGAAAGCACTATTGATGTCGGGGTCATCCCAGCCTTACTAGCTATTAACAATGTAAGCAGGTACGCTATAATCCCTCCAATCAAGGCAGCAAAGGGCCTCACTACAAATAACGTGATGGCTGAGGCAGGAAGGGCGAATGTGAGCACCACAGCGAATAAAGCACCTGATGAGATCCCGAGAAGGTATGGATCACCTAGGGGATTCCTCGTAGTTGTCTGTATTAAGTAGCCGGAAAGTGCGAGCGATGCTCCAACCACCACGCCGGCTAAAGCGCGTTCAAGCCTGTACCTAGCTATGCCGGTGGTCGCGGTGAATATTTCCCTCAATCCATCCCTAAGGACTTGGAGAGGGTTAAGCATGACTGCACCGAACGCTAGTTGAGCCATGAAGGAAAGTGCAAGGATCAGTAAGGCAATCAGCAGCACCACGAAAAACCTTCTTCGCGTTACCTTAACATATACCCTTAATGCACACATCCGCTACCCCAGCGATGTAGGTATGCCCCACTCCTGCATAACTGTTTCGTTTATGTTATGAGGCACTACCGTTATCCCGAAAGCCTGCGGGTAAAGCACCCTAGCCATGAGCGCTATCGCTAACGCGGCCCTGGGCCCGGGACGGACCATAATATCCTCCGCAACACCGCTAAACACGTATACCCTCCCGTCCTTGATAGCCGTTATGTTTGCCCAACCCTCCCTCGATGTGATGCGCTTGATTAAGTTATTCACGGTACCGAAGTACCCATAGTTATAATTCATTAGGATCACGTCGGGGTTCGCTGCTATGACTGCTTCCGGTGATGCCACAAAGTAGGAGGAGGTTTCGTTCTCGAATATGTTGACGCCGCCCGCCAGCATTATTATGTCGTTTATGAAGGATGTTCTACCTACAGTCCAGTAGTCTGGGTATATCTCATAGTACACCTTAACGGGTTTACCTCCTGTCTTGTTCAGGTATTCCTCAACCTTTAGCCTAGTGCTAGTTATTATGTTCCTCATCTCCTCCACGACCTTAAGTGCCTTGTCGAAGTGACCCGTTATTAGCCCGACTGTTAGGATGTCGCTAAACACGTCAGACATGTCTCTGGTTGGGAGCACAAATACAGTTATGCCCATGCCGGCTAATTCCTTAGCGTAGCGCTCCTGAACGCCGGTCGTCATGAATACTATGTCGGGCTTCAGCATCAGTATCGCCTCAATGTTCAACGTTGAGAATCCTCCAACGACCTTGATAGTGCCGTTCCTAACTAGTTCCTTAACGATTGGTGGATAATTAGAGAACTTGTCGACGCCAACAACGTTGCTACCAGCACCAACTAAGAAGAGTATCTCGGTTATGGATGGTGCTGTTGAGACAATCCTCTGAGGCTTGTAGGGTATCGTTACCTGCCTGCCTAAGGCATCGGTTAACGTGAGCGGATACCTCATGGACTCAACTTGTTTCTGTACCGCCTTAATTTGATCTTGAATCAGTGTAACGTTACTTGTAACGCTCGCGAGCCTTTCAGCCAAGGACTTAACTTCAGCAGTCACGCTTTTCACAGTATTACTAAGCTCCTTAACACTACCCTGTACATTATTGAGCCCGCTCTGAACGCTTTGAAGGTTATTCGCTACGCTACCGACACTGCTCTTCACAGAACCCACTTCGCTAGCCACGCTAGACACTTTTTGCCCTATGTCCTCTATCTTACCTGAATTACTTGCTAAGTTCTTCTCTATGCTTCCTAACTTCTGGGTTAGCTTATTTAGCTCCTCGTTCTGCTTAGCTATTAAGGCCTTAAGTGACTGATTCTGCCAGTACATGAAGCCTAGCGCTATGAAGCTTAGGATTAACGCTATGATGGCTACCCCTAAGATCGTTGCCTTCCCGGGCATTTATTGGACACCATATCCAATATTTTGGGGGAAACTAATAAAGGTAGATGCGACGCAGTTAAATCGGGCTGAGTGCTTCTAATGATAGGACAAAACGCATCCTACGTTGGGAAAACTCTATGTATTTTACCATTAACGTTTGCGTATACCTCAACGTACTTTTGTAGACCGCTGGAGAGTATCTTCGGTCTAAGGACGGCCTCCACCTGGAATAGACCAGCGAAGTCTTCCATGAATATTTCTATACGTATTGGGGTACTACCATCACTGTTTATCGCTACTTTCTTTATGCTTAAGGCTGAGACAGCATGCATATCTAACTTCCCCAACTTATAGGGTATACGTGCACGTCCCTCAGCCATGTCGGTTCCGTCAGCTATTTTCACGACGCCCGCCTCCACAGTTAATGCGTTAGTACTCATCTCGGTTGCGTAAATTGCGTGCATTACTTCCTGCCTCAGCATATACTTCCTCTTACCAATATCCGGAATCACTGTCGTTAGAATCCTGTCAATAAGGTCCTTCGCTAGGATGGCCCCTATCATCTCATGATTGATCCTATGCACGGCATTACCTATGTCGTGTAGGTAGGACGCTAGGAGAACCACTAGCTTAGCCTCATCTATGCTACGCGCGGTCCCGAACTCAATGGTTGTTGGCTTAATACCAGACCTCACTAACCTGTCAAAAATCTC
>WAOL01000095.1 GCA_015521295.1 Desulfurococcales archaeon | reverse complement strand
CTTTAATGTGGTGACGGCATCTCCGTGAGAGACAGCTATGTCCCCCTCATCGTAGGGAGGCTGAAGTTCTAGATCCACGCCACACCTAAAGGAATACGTCTCTAGGCTCTGCGATACAAGCCTGATCCTGCTAGGTGCGAATCTGGATCCGCTCCTGAAGCTATTCGTGGAATCGAAGGGTACCCCAACAATGCTCACGGGACTTCGGCTCGGGTCCCCATTAATACCTAAGAACGCATAAGGTTTCCTAACTAGGTACAGCTCACTTAACATCATTACCGCCGAACTCTAAAGAATTAAAACCCTTAATTAAGGTATGGAGGGGTTAAGGATATTGAAAACGGAGATAAAGGAGGATAAGTATGAGGAACTCATGGAATTAGCGAAGAGACGGGGGTTCTTCTGGCAGTCCTTCGAGATATATGGAGGTGTTTCGGGATTCTATGACTTAGGTCCCCTAGGCACCTTAATGAAGAGAAACATCATAGACCTATGGCTTAAGTACTTCGTCCTACGTCACATGGATCTCGCGACAATCGTAGAAACACCCGTGATAAACCCCGCTAAGGTGTTCGAAGCCAGCGGTCACCTAGAGAGCTTCACCGACCCCATAGTCAGGTGTGATAAATGCGGCGGCATATTTCGCGCAGACAAGCTAATAGAAGAGAAATTGAAGATTAGGGCAGAGGGTAAGAAGCCTGAGGAATTAACCCAAATAATAAAAGGAAACAACTTACGTTGTCCATCCTGCGGCGGTCCCTTAGGAGAGGTACGCACATTTAACTTACTATTCAAGACGACAATAGGGCCTTACGAGGGTAATACCGGTTACTTGAGGCCAGAAACAGCTCAGGGAATGTTCATCTCGTTTAAGAGGGTACATACCGTGATGAGGAACAGACTACCTCTAGGCATAGCACAGATAGGGAGAGTGGCAAGGAACGAGATTTCTCCCAGGCAAGGTATGATAAGGTTAAGGGAATTCACAATAGCCGAGATGGAATTCTTCTTCGATCCAGAGAAACCAGGGCAACCACCATTTGAGAGAATTTCAGGTGGCATTAAAAGCAAGCTAAACATCCTCCGAGCTGAGGACAGACTCAAGGGTGTGGAGAAGCCCTCACAGTACACCATAGAGGAAGCGATCGAGGAAGGAATAGTTGTGTCGCCCTGGATGGCTTACTGGATGGCCGTGTCCAGGGACTTCGTTAAAGAGCTTGGACTAAGCGAGGAAGAAACTTTCTTCGAGGAGAAACTACCGGAGGAACGAGCACACTACGCAACCCAAACATTCGACCAGCTAGTTAAGGTAAGTAGATGGGGATGGGTAGAAGTATCCGGCCACGCATACAGAGGCGACTACGACTTATCAAGGCACCAGAAATACTCCGGTCAAGACCTCACAGTATTCAGAAGATACGAGAAACCTATCAAGAAGAAACTCAAGAAAGTTAGGATTAACAAGGCAATCATAGGAAGGGAACTCGGCTCAGACGCTGTGAAAGTAATCAGTGCACTAAGAGCAATGAGTCCCGAGGAGGTTGAGAAACTCCTCGAAACACCTGAGGAGTTCATAGAAATTGAAGGTCACAGGATACCGAAGGACGCGGTAAAGGTGGTGGTGCAAGAGGAGGTTGTGCACGGAGAGAAGGTCATACCGCATGTAGTGGAGCCATCCTTCGGCGTAGAGAGGCTAGTCTTCGTAGCTCTAGACAAAGCTTACACTAAAGAAGGGGACAGGGTAGTGCTGAGACTACCACCCAAGATAGCCCCAATAAAAGTGGCGGTATTCCCGTTAGTCACCAATGATGAGGAAATAGTAAGGATCGCTAGGGAGATATATGAGAGATTCTTGGAAGCAGGAATAGCTGCACTTTATGACACTAGCGGAGCTATCGGCAGAAGGTACTATAGAGCAGACGAGATAGGTGTGCCCTACGCCATTACTGTTGATCACAAGTCAAAGGAAGATCACACGGTAACCATAAGGTATAGGGACACACGAGAACAGGTAAGGATCCCCATCGGTGATGTCATACCGTGGATCACTGAAAAAGTGCGTTAGCTCTTCTCAACTAAAACCTACCCTTGAATTAGAGATGCAACACTTTCGTGGGTACTCACCTTAATAATGCTCAAGCCTAACCGTGGCATCATACCTGAGGAAGGAAAGATAATAAGCCTCCGTAACGAATTCAATCATGCCGAGGTGTCAACCCTGAGCGAAGGGGAGGAGAAACCACAGAAGAAGAGAGATATAAAGCAATTGGTGGCGGTCATACCACCTGCGTCACAATTAATGCGTAGAGAAGGACCTAGAGTAAGGGAGAAACGCATACGCGTCAGGCTAAAGGACAACATCCCGCCTGACGAGCTCCACCTATCTCCTAGTCTCGCCAAATTCATAGGCGTTAAGGAAAGGGTAGAACTATCCGTGCCAGGTAAGAAAAGAATGTCATTTAAGCCAGTCCTAAACGAATCCATACCTGAAAACGAAGTTTGGGTTAACACGGAGGTAATGCGTGAGAAGGGGGTGGCTGATAACAGCCTAGCCACCGTGAGGGGTGCGTGATTGGAGGACTCGTTACTATTCAAAAACATTGAAGACTTAACAATCAAACGCGACAGGCTTCTCAAGAGGTTAAGAAAGAGAGCGGATGCACTTAAAGGTAATGCTACAGATTATGAGAAGTTAAAGTCAACGCTTAAAGAGGTAAGCCGCTTACGTAAAGCGTTACTCAATACTTTAAGCAACGTAAAGCAAAACAGTGTGAGCAAAGAATACAGAGAATTAATTAACACCCTGCTAGAGTTCTCGCTATTAGTGACGGTGGAAGAAGAGCTTGAGATCCTCCAGGAGATTAAGCAGAAACTAAACACAATAGCTACAGGCAAGAACGAACTTAACTTCATTGAGCAGGAGATAATTAGTGTTGAAAACCTAAAGGGAAAGCTTAGAGAGGTTCTCGATCAGCAAAGCTAAACCAATGTTGATCGCCTTAAGCTCGTGTAATTTTATGATCTGCAGCAAATTTTAATTCCCAACATTTGTCGGGTTAGCAACCAAACAATTAAATAGCTTTACCTGGAAATGCAAGTGGGCAGAAAGAGTCATGGCGGAAGAAGCAATTCGGTTTGATGAAGGAGGGATGAGAGAGCAGGAGAGTATAGCTGAGTCACAAATAATGGAGCAACTAATGGCAATGATGCGTAACGTCGCTGATGAGTACAGGGAATTACTCTACATGTTTAAGGACTTAGATGAGGGCAAGAGTGTTGCGGTGGAAAGGAGGTACAAGAAAATTAGGTCTGTAAAGGACTCTGTCGAAGAGGCCGGGATAAAACTCATGGAGTACGTCATTCGAGTGTCGCCAGCCCTGACCTTTAAGGATGTGTATGTTACCATCATTCAGGACCTGGTTCGGGCAGCCGAGCATGGAGAGGCAGCCGCTTACAGGAACTTACTATTAAGCAACAAGGAATTTGAGAGGTTACCCGATACTCTTTACGCAATACTTGACGCGATCCTGAGAAAACTGATAGAGATGGTGGAAACGAACTCTGAAATGTTAATGAAGGTAAGCACAAACCACAAGCAAGTTGGAGAACTCTACCTCAAGCTGATGAAGGAAGAGAACTCCGTTGATGAGCTCTACAGAGAGAGTGGGTTAAAGACAATAAAGAATTACAGTAACGATGTAGGAACATTAATACTGATAAAGGAGCTGTTCGATAAGCTTGAGGATGCGGCCGACATCCTCAAGAGGGTGGGGACTTATATCAGGTACATATCTCTACACCGCTGAGAGCGTCAGGGTCTGTGCCCCTGTACAAGCACATCTAATAGGGTCAAAGTCAGTGGTATTTGACGTAGATAAGGCTCGCTGTCTTTTCAGTAAAGGTTACTTTGGCAAACCTGTTGGGATTAGGAAGCCCAAGACGACTGATATACGCAGGCCTATAGAGTTATCATTGCTTGAGACTGTGTACCTCACGGAGGCCAGAGTACTTGAGGTACTTAGGGAAGGAGCGAATGTCAGTATTCAGGAGTTAAGATCCTTTGCGAGGGAAATGGTTAAGGACTTTGATGTACTTTACAATGCGTATAAGGAGCTAAGGGATGCAGGCTTCATAGTGCGTTCGGCGCTAAAGTATGGCGCCGACTTTGCCGTTTATAAAGCAATGCCAGGCATTGAACATGCTCCCTATCTAGTCAAGGTGCTCGATTATGACCAGCTTATAGACCCTGGCGACCTGATAGGGTGGGGACGACTATCGCATAGTGTGAGGAAGGAGTTGCTTCTCGCCATAACGTACCCTTCAGGCACTAGGTCTTACATAACTTTTAAATGGTTGAAGCCGTAGTAAATCATGAGCATCTTCATGAATTCAACCGGTGATTAGCGTTGGTTCCGCAAGGAAAGCAACCAGGCCACGAACGCAGGTATAAGCCTCGTTACTATGACCATGAAAGGCGCTATGGAAGGCGAATGCATGAGGGGTATCCAATGCTGGATAAGCGTGAGAAACGCCGCGACCTAAGACCTATGCCCCTTAAGGACAAGTGCAACCCACTATGCCCATTCTTCAAATGCTCTAAGAACGCCTTAGTCACAGTTAATAAGGTGGTTAAGGGTCATGTGCAGAAGGCAGCAATGTGCAGATGGATAGGTGACCAGTGCTTAGGCGCGAGTTGCCAGTTTGCTTACTGCGAAAGAAAAGCACTGCTTCCGGATGGTAGGTGTGCTTTCGCGGTGAAGTTCCGTGAGAGCGGGGATGATTTCCTAAAGGAGCTTGAGAAGGACGAGGTTAATGAGAAGGTGAGGAGTCTTCTGAGCAGAAAAGTCGGGCGCAGAGAGGAGTTCCTGGAGTAGAGCCAGACCATCGATCATATAGGTCGTTGTTTATCCCGGCAGCATCTAGGGCTTTACCAATAACGAAATCTATTAGTTCCTCAACACTGTTATGGCGCGCGTAGAAAGCAGGGCAAGCAGGTAATATTACGGCCCCCGCTATTGACGCCTTCAACATATTGTAGATGTCTATAGTCGAGAGTGGTGTCTCCCTGATTAGCAATATCAACTTGCGTCGCAACCTCAATGCGTTACAGGCAACCCTAGTTGCTAGATTATCTTGCCTCGAATTAGCTATGTCCGATAGAGTCCGTAAGGAGCACGGTGCCACGAAAACGACATCAAAGATAAAGGATGAGGAGGAGAGGGGAGATGAAAGATCCTCATCGAAGAATATTCCCTCGCTTCTTCCTTTAAGGTACTTGATTAGGCTGTCCGTACATAGGCACTCGTGTTTAATCACAGTTAACGCAGGTTTAGTTAAGATAACGTAAACTTCATGATTCATTGAGGCAAGCACGTCAACCAGCCTAACTCCGTAGACCACACCACTGGCTCCCGTGATTATGACGACGACGCGCAAAGGCTTAACTCACCAGCCTTAATTTCCGTTAAGGACATAATATTTAGTGGGCATGTGATGAGACTCGAAAGGTATGATTTAAAAAGATGATGGACCCACGCAGGTCTGATGCCCGCGCTTAGGTTAACTCGACTTCCTCACCTGGACTCAGGATGACTACCCTAACTTCAGGCGCTAGCTTAGCAACTTCATCCTTGAAGTCCTCTGGTCTGCCCCATAGGACTGGGAAGGTGCCGTAGTGCATTGGGATAGCATACTTGGGCTTTATTAGTTCCGCAGCCTTAGCCGCCTCCTTAGGTCCCATAGTGTAGTGCCCGCCTATGGGTAGTAACGCAACCAAGGGCTTATAGAGTTCGCCCACAAGCTTCATGTCGTAAGTTAACCCTGTGTCGCCGGCGTGATACACTGTTTCACCTTCCCTACCGAATATCGCACCTGTCGGTGAACCGCTACTGCTTGAGTGTGTTGCGGTCGTCAGAACTACGAAGAAGCCATCACCTAACTGTATAGGTCCCCCGATGTTTCCGTCAATGACCCTGTTAGGATCACCTAATTTCTCAGCTATTTGATTGGCTATCTCGAATATTGCGACAGCCTTAGCTTTCTTGTATAGCTTCAGTAATTCTACAGCATTACCTAGGTGGTCACCGTGATCATGAGTCACTAGGATGTAGTCAGGCTCAATGCCTAGCTCACTTAAGTCCTTAACCGGTGACTTAGGGTTGGTGATCCAAGGATCCGCTAGGAAGACCTTACCCCCTACCTCAACTGCGAAGGCTGAATGGCCAAACCACTTAACTTTAACCATTGACATACACCCCAGATATCTATTAAGTGTACAGCCATAAAGTGTTAACTCAGGTACGGTGAGGGAATCAATGTATTAAACTTCAGCCACACTAATTAGGTGGTAAGACATATGAACACAGAGGAAATCAACGACGTAATCAGGTGCTACGTTAAGGCAGGTGAAATAGCCTACAGAGTTAAGAAAAACGCCAGAAGGCTAGTGAAGCCAGGCGTAAAGATTGTTGAGATAGCGGAATCAATAGAAAGAGAAATCAAGGAATTGGGAGGTTTCCCAGCATTCCCTGTGAATATCTCAATAAATGAGGTAGCGGCTCATAGAACCCCCTACATAGATGACGTTGAAGTCATCCCGGACGCATCAGCAGTCAAGGTCGATATAGGGGTGCACGTTAATGGCTACATTGCAGATACAGCAGTAACTGTGGTTCTGGACGATAAACTAATACCTCTAGCAGAGGCCGCTCAAAACGCCTTGATGAAGGCCTTAAAGGCCGTGAAGCCAGGAGCAAAGTTTAGGGAGATAGGTAAAATAATAGAGAACACAGCCAGAAAAGCGGGGTTCAAGGTAATTAAGAACCTATCAGGCCATAGCCTTGGTCACTACCTAATACATAGCGGTGAGGTAATACCTAATTACAACGATCCTTTCGTCTTGGGAAGATTCAGGACGGACAGGGCATACGCTATAGAGCCATTCGTAACTACGGGTAAAGGCATGGTTAAGGAAGCCAAAGGGAAGATCCAAATATACTCATTAAGAAGAGTGAAGGGTAAGCCACTAAGCGAGCCCGAGCATAAGGTGCTTAGCGAGATCATACGCCGATTCAAGACACTACCTTTCTGTGAGCGGTGGTTAGTCGACGTGGGTCCGGTATCGAATTTACGTGCGTCGTTAACCTCACTAGCACGCAAGGGTTACCTAAACCAGTACCCAGTGCTCGTTGCGGTGGGGAGAGGCTTAGTGACTCAATTTGAGGAGACCATACTGATAACGCGTGACGGTGACGTAATAGTGACAACAAACCCCGAAATCCACTTATAACGGCCAAGTGAATCCTTTAAAAAGGCGTAGAGGGTAAACGAACGAGGACAGAACTGGTGTGAGGAGATGGACGGGAGCAACGACTGGGCATCCACAATACTGGTGCTCCTAATTCTCGGGTCATTCTTACTTAACTTTACAGACATACCGCAGAAAATGCAGTTATGGCGGTACTCATCATACATTAGGAAGAAGATAATTCAACTTACCGAAATAGAGGATGAGAGCAAGAGAAAAGTCATAAAGTACCTCAGTAGGCTCAATGTGGAGAACCCTAGGAAGGTCCTGGAGGGATTCATAGATAACTTCTTCATGATCTCACCAGTTGACATTGAACCAACAGACATTATACGAAGGATGCGGCACTTAATAAGGACCAGGGACGACTCAATAAGGAAGTATGTGGAGGAAAACCTCCCTAACGCAACCTTAGTCCAGAGGCAGAACGCCGAGGTACTTCTAGAGATATCATCGGTTCTCACACTCATAAACAAAATCGTCAAGCATTACTTCCAGCTGGGTCTGAAGTACAATAACTGGATACTAATGATGCAGCTTGCCTTAGAATTACAGCAGGTTGTCAGGCTTGCGAAAGCCTATGATGACGCTATGGACTCATTTATGAAAGGAACACCCATAGGTGACGGTGCCGGTCCGCTAGTGGCGCACTATCTCAAAGGCGATGCGGAGCCCGTAGAAATATCGAAGGAAACCGTGTACTATGTGACTGAGATAGAGGGACGAAAAGTATACGTGATAAAGGCCAAGGGTCCAGGCTCCACGGTTGGGTGGCCAGGTGAGGCTGTCGAGAAAATAATTAACGATCTAGGGAGGAGCGTCTCCAGAATAATAACAGTTGATGCCGCCCTAAAGTTGGAGAGTGAGAAAACAGGTGAGGTAGCTTACGGTGTGGGTGCGGCCATAGGCGATCCAGGTCCGGAGAAAATAGCTATTGAGAGGGCGGCGACGAAATACGGGATACCGCTTGACGCAGTAGTTATAAAGATGTCTAACGAGGAGGCAATAAATACCATGACGAAACAGATCTTCGAGGGCGTAAGGAAAGCCATAGAGATAGTCAAGAAAATAATTAAGGAGAAAGTGCCAAAAGATGGGATCGCGGTGGTTGTAGGGATAGGGAACACCGTAGGGATAACTTAACGAGGGTGATCCATAATGCTGGACCCTATGACAATAGTAATTCTAGCGGTTCTCGCATTCATCATAACGTATATGGCGGTATCAGCCATGAAGTCTAGGCAGGAACCCCTCAAGAAGAAAGTAATAGTAACTCAGCTCAAATGTAGCAATTGCGGCTACGGTGAAAGAAGAGAATTCAGGGAGGGAGATTATGTAGGTAAGGAAGTAGGCGAATGCCCTAAGTGTGGTGGTAAGTTGCTAGTTGAAGCCATTTACCTGGAGGAAGTTGAGGGTATTCCCGAACTAAGGTCTGCGGTAAGCGTACCCAAGTCAAGTCAACCCCAGAAAAACACTGGAAGGTACTAAATTTCTAAGGAATTCCCTTCACCTACAAACTTATTGTAACGTATTTTGCAGTTTCTCGCATGAGTGATGTTTATTATTTACTTAATTCAAAAGTTACTTGGTGAAGAATATGTTGTTATTTGATTGGGGCACTTACAATTCACTACATACCCTTAGTAAGGCCGCTACCCTCGGTATGAAACTAACGGAGATACCCCCGGCCGATTTTTCGAGGAGGAGTAGAGGACCTGAGTACTTTGAGTCATACCGGGAATTCGCTAGTAAGGCATTTACCACGGTAACTGCACACGCGCCATACTATAACGTCGTGTCATTTAGTAAGTCAGTTAGTGAGAAGGTGCTGAAGGCCATGAGGGCGGCTTTAAGGAATGCTGCACTCGCTGGAGCTGAGGTGTTTAACGTTCACTTAGGTTGGAAGGCTTTCGGAGGAGATAAGGACATAGAACTTGCCTCAGAGTTCATTAAGGAACTACTGAAGGATGCACCGCGAAACATCTACGTATCGCTAGAAACAACGTACACTAGAAGGCAGTTAGGGAGCATCGATGAAATAAGGGCAATAATAGAGTCGGTGGGTGACGATAGGGTAATAATATCGCTTCAGCTTGAAAATGTGTTCATGTATGAAACCGGTATTGATGAACATGGGAACTTCCATAAAGCCGATGCCGAGGTAGACGCGGCCTTCTGGACGAACGTACTTAAGAAAGCGTTACAACTGAGCCGAGGATTCCTAAGTTTAAGGTTCGCCCAGGTAACTGGTATATATTTCGGGCGTCGACTACTGAAGAAGAGGGTACCACTAGGTAAGGGTTACCCCAGCGTAGGTCCTTTAGCTGAAGCCCTAGCAAGGTTCATGATTAAGGAAGTACGCGAGAAGGGATTACCGCTAAGGATGCACTTAATCTACACTGGTGTGCCTGAAACTAAGTATGAGGATTCTATAGCGCTGTACGCGGAAATCATGAAGAGAGTAGTTCAACATCTGTAAAGTGGAAACTACGGTACCGGAGTTTTCTTCGCCTAAGGTTCAAGAGTAATTAGCCTCTTCACCCTCCCTTCACTGGTAGGTTGTTGCGGGATGACTGAAGCACGTTTGCGGCTTAGACCTAGGGAGTACCAGGTTGAGGCTCTCAAGTGGGCACTTACCCGCGACGGTGCTGTACTAGGGTTACCTACAGGTTCAGGGAAAACGCTAATAGCTGTAATGTGGGTTAGGGAGCTACTCTCTAAGCGTGAGGTAAGGAAGGTGTTGATCCTAGAGCCAACCAGGGTGCTAGTGGAGCAGGTTTCTAAGTACTTCAGGGATGTAGCTAATTTAGAGGCTATCCCCATATACGGTGTAGTACCCAAGAAACATAGAGTAACGCTGTGGCGTAAAGCAGTAATAGCGGTCGCAACCCCTGAAACAGCCCTAAACGACGTCAGCGAAGTTACGGATTCCGGGTACGACGCAATCGTGATTGACGAGTGCCACCATACCACGGGTAAGGACGCGTACGCAGAGTTCATTCGCGCAACAAGGAACCTATTTAAAAAGAGGTTAGGGCTCAGCGCCTACATACCGCCAAGCAGGACAATCGAGATAAGAAAGTACATAGGAGAGATAAGGATCTGGAGTTGGGACGATCCGCGAATAAAGCCCTACGTTCCACAGTGGATAGGTGAAGTTTACGAGGCCGAGCTAAACGACGCCGAAGAGAGATTGCTGCGGGAGCTAGAGAAAAAGAGGAACATTCTAACCGGTAGGGAGAGGGGCTTAGTTCAACTAGCGATAAGGTGGTTCGTAAGGGACGGTGCCCTCGCCTTAGTGGAAAGTTTGAGGAAACCCACGAGATTAGCTAACTTGCTACAAGACGTTAATTTGTTCCTAACGGCCAGCGTTAGGCCGGCCCATAAGTTGGATTCGCTAGTGAGGGTTCTTAACGACCATGAGGGCTTTCGCAAAGCAATAATCTTTATAGAGAGGGTTGCAGTAGCAAAGTATGTTACCTCAAAATTGAGGATGTATAATTCCGTGCTAGTATGTGGGAAATCAAACATCGAGGTAAACATAAAGGAGGTTCTGAAGAGGGTTAAGTCCGATGTCGTCAAAGTAATAGTGTCAACGAGTGCTGGAGAGGAGGGCTTAGACCTCCCAGAGGCAGATCTCCTGGTAATCTGGAGTAGTATTGCTAGCCCGCTAAGATTCATTCAGCGGCATGGCCGGATACTCAGGGCAACATCTGTGCGAGGACCTCCGAAATTTGTGGCCTACATTATAACCCCCCACACCATTGATACTGATAGTTTCGTGGACTCAATAGAGCAGGCTCGGAAGGTTGGTGTTGATGTACCAGTTAGTGAGGAAGTGATTGAGGAACTCTGGAAGAGGACTACGCGGGCTAAGATACTTAGCGTCCTTGAGGAACAGCCTATGCCGCTGGAGTGGTTAAAGGAGGTTCTGGAACTGCCGGAGGACATATTGAGGGCTTCCCTCAAGAAAATGATGGAACATGGTGACGTGATTTACATCTATACGCACCTAGGTAAAACGTACGTAGCAGTAGAATCCCTTGATATACTACAGAAGGAATTTAGGGAGTACCTAGAGGTGGATCCCTCACTCAATGTGAAGATCAAGGCATACCTAGATGGAAACACACAGAGGACCGTGAGAGGTACGTATGAGGTAACATCACGTCGCCTCAAAAATATCCTAGAGAGATGGGCAAGAATAAAGGCTATCTTAGCATCGACGGAAATCCCTCTCCCGGGAGGAGCGTTTAAGTTAGTAAACCTCCACTACGGGTTCTCAATAGTGCATGAGGAAGTGCTGGATGTGGTGCTCCGAAACATATACTCGGTTAGGAAGCATCACATGTAATTCCAGCTTAAGATAAGGATAGAAAAGCCTAAAAACCACTCAAACATAAGAAGTACGGCGGCCCCGACCATAGCGGTGGGGAAACACCCGGACTCGTCAGATCCCGGAAGTTAAGCCCACCGTGTTGAGAGGGGCAGTGAGGTCCGCGAGGCCTCGCAGCCCCTCTCAAGTTGGGGTCCCGCCGTTTCTCCCTCCCCTTAAACACTAGTCACTTGTGCAACTTTGTATGTCTCAAAACCCTAATCCTAAAATGGTTTCTAGAGAGACTCAAAGCGTTAAAGCTTAAAAAACTAGCAATATAGCCATTTATTGGTGCCGCCGTAGCTCAGCCTGGTGGAGCGCCGGACTCATACGGCCCGCCCTGGGAGATCCGGAGGTCCGGGGTTCGAATCCCCGCGGCGGCACTACTCTCATGAATTTCCTGTAAAGGGTCATTTCTATACTAAAGTAGAACTCAAGGGCAGACACTGAAGAAAACCTTAAATTCAAGATTAAAGTGAGTGTAAAACGGAGCCGGGTCGTCTAGCGGCCAAGGATGCGGGGCTCTGGCCCAATGTGTGGGGAGATCCCCCGTGACCGGGGTTCGAATCCCCGCCCGGCTACCACCCTACATGTTTCCCGGCTCCCTTATTCTTCACATTCCTGAACCGAGTGGTGATGTTTCAGAACGCAACTTTATTGACTTCTAACTACAACATAATTAGTGGCCGGGATGAGATGTGACTCCAATGGTGAGAGGTGATCGGAACCATCCCTTTTGACCGGTTTCAAGATGTGGTGTACTTTAGCGCATACGTGCTTTGTTTATCCGTGCTTGAAGCTCGTCTAAAAGCATCACTTTTAGCTCATACCTATGGACCCTAACTAGGTGCAGGTACATTCCTCGTTTCGTATAAGGTCCTTTGTTGCAGAGCCCACAATATAGTAGCCCCCTCCTCACTTTTGTTGCTTCCTTAGCCACAGCATCAATGGTTCCTAAGGCCATATCAAGCATAGAAGGCCCTGTTATTGCTTGTAGCTTCTCTATATCCAGCTGTATGCCTGAAGCGTGTCTGGCAGTAAACTCTATTAGCCTTTCCGCAAGTGATTCAATCCTGGACAACCTTACCCCCGCCCTCACTTAAACCACCTAAAGCAATTACTAATGCTGTGCAAAACATTTGGAGAACTAACCGTGGTTCAGGGTTCCGGTATATTTTGCTGAGTAGCGTCGAGCCGCTATGGCTTAGGTTTATCCCAAACACCCTTGTCATTAGGTTGAGAAGATCTAACGCATGCCTGCTTGAGGCAGCATTCTTGTCGATAAGTTGTTTTAGCTCTATTGCCCTGTGAAGTAACTCTAGGAATTCCAGGTCATCGTACGTATTAATCCAAGCGTAATTTATCGCCTCAGACAACTCGCTTGCGAGACCGTCTACGTAATGACCTGTATACAGCAATAGTGCGATTTCGCCTGCTAGGGCCTTACTGATAGCTAGTAACTCGCTTGAGTATTCACTATAGTCTAGCTGGCCCAAAATCCTGGCTGACGAAACAGCTATCATGAGGTTATATGCTAGCTCACTTACTATAGCATCGTCAGCATAGTCATGATCGCTAACCCTTCCTGGAGTAATGGTTAAGGAAGCCATCCTAAGCCCCTAAGGTAATTCTCAGGTAATACCTCCCATATAACATGACCGCCACGTAATCACGTAGGGAATACTAGATAATCGCGTGCGGATTATTAACTATCTGAGATCCGAGACATGTCAGTATTAAGGGACTTACCTTATTTAAGGACATAACTACGGGTGAATAGGGTGGATCACGTTGAGTAACGAATGCCTCACATATACTAAGGTACTGACGATATCCTCCAAGAAGAGATTTGAGCTCATACACATAACTGATGAGGTGATTAAAGCTGTAAGGGAGTCCGGCATCAAGAACGGCCTAGTACTGGTCTTCGTACCTCACGCTACGGCGGCCGTCATAGCTAATGAGTATGAACACAATATCGTTCAGGACTATATTGAGTGGGTACGGAGATATGTGCCGCAGGAAGGTGGGTGGAGACACAATATGATCGACGATAACGCCCATGCCCACATAGCATCAGCCATAATAGGACCATCACGAACGTTCCCAATAGTTAACGGGGAAGTAATCCGTGGAACATGGCAGGAGATAATGGTCTTCGAACTTGACGGCCCGCGATACAGGAGAAAGGTCGTAATTCAAGTAGTTGGCTGCAAGTGAAGATTCAGCAAGGGATTCCTTTGGGAACTCCAAAGAATTCCTTCCATAGTTTCTTACCTAGGTTAACCAAGTCGTTAAGTAAGGTACAGGTATTCTCCTCTCTGGACATCCTGCAGTAACTAGACGTAGCATTCTCCTCGCCCTCTCTTATGGTTACACGAATGTTAGGTAGGCTAGGGATGCCTTCCCGTCCTTCTAAGAGGATGTAGAGGCTCCTTGAAGCTATTGATTTCGAGATGACCACCCTCGTTGGTAAGGCATTATGCTTTGTAAGTACGTCATAGAGGTCGTTAAAACCTACAAGATTCAGCACCTCTAGGAAGTCCGCATTAATACATTCTAGGTAGAACTCGCAGACATGCTTCGTAATTCTTAAGTCAAGCAGATGTTTCCCTGAGGAATCCACACTTACGAAGTAGGCGTCACCAGTCTTGCTGAACAAGGCTTTCGCACCCACCTTCCTAGCCACTAATTCAATGACGTCCTTTAGCTTACTTTCCTTAGTTAACCCCTCAGCTAAAACCCTTCTTATCATTGAGTGTCGACCACAATGAAAGTGCGTGCCCTGATAAAATGTTCTTCTCAAGCTTTAATGAAAGAGCTAGCGTCATACCTACATAACTTACCCAGAACCTCAAGAACGCTTAATACTATACTTTCTGGGTCCTTACTGCATAAGTTCTCGCTTGACACTATCTGGAATCCTGTAACCCTATCCTCCCCGAATACTGTGGAGATCATGAATCGCAGCTTTATATTCTGCAATTCTATCCAGTTAGAGAGACAGGATCTAGCACTACCGATGGAGATACAGCTTAACTTGTCAAAGCATGAAGGTAAACCCGGTAAATCCCCGTAAACATCGGCTAGACCCTCTCCCGATATACATACTACCTTAATGTGCTTGAGGACCGTATGCTCCATTACTAGAGGCATTTCTTTAACCTCCTTTATAAAAGATTACTGAGGTAGTACTTTCGGTGGCTGTTGGTTCTCCTAATAGGGTGATTCATAGAGTATGTTTCCTACCTTAAACATTTAACTTAACTTGTTTTTATTTTTAGATTAGTGGCTTTAACTCTGTTCCGCAGTATGGGCATCTTCCGTGGAGTGCTCTGTGGTCGCCAGAACAGAAGTAAACTCCTTCATTTCCCTTACTGCACTTGGGGCAATAATAAATAACGTCCTTCCCAACGATCATTCGTCTATTGCATATAGCACACCTCTTCGTAGCCCATCCCAAGTGTCCACCCGCAGTTATGCCTTTCGGCGTGCTCATACCCTACACCCCACCTACTACTGATATTCACTTAATAAGGTTCACTCTGGAAATAGCCGGAGAAGGACCCCACCGAATAACATGCTAAGAACTTTAATCCGTTACACACAGTATGCTTTAGGTTGGGAAGATGACTGTAGTGAAAATATGTGCTGTCGGTGATGTGCATGGCAGCAGGTACTTTAGTGTTTTCACTGCTTCCCTTAAAGCAATAGTTGGTTTCAAACCAGATGTTTTCATATTCGCGGGAGACATGGTTGATGAGGGCAGGGTTGATGACTTAGACCCCATACTCAAGGTGGTTCGAGAGAAGTTCCCTGGAATACCAATAGTGGCTGTCTTCGGTAATGAGGAGTACCATGAACTAGAAAATAAATTCCTCAAAAGATACCCTGAAGTAATATGGCTTAATGATACACCAGCAATACTCACGCTAAACAATGTCCGCGTAGGCTTCGTCGGCACTCGTGGGGCTTTAGAGAAGCTCACGTTCTGGCAACGAAGGCATAAGCCTGAACTGGAGATCGTGTATAAAGAAAGACCTAAGATAATTAAGAAGCTGGTAACGGAGGTGAGGAAGTACTCCGACATAGTTATACTGATCTCGCATTATGCCCCAACATTCCTTACCGTGAAGGGTGAGCCGGAGAAAGTTTACCCCTACATGGGTTCGAGAGACATGGAGAGAGTCATACGTGAGGTCAAACCAGAAATAGTGATCCATGCGCACGCGCATAACGCCAGGAGAGTTGAAGCGCTTCTCGACTCCGTACGTGTGTATAATGTCTCACTACCTGCCAGGAAGGGAATAACGCTTATTGAGGCAAGACCTAGAAGAACTCTGTTAACATTCGTCGGTGGTGACGTTGGGGCTGCCAGTAAGCCTTGAGGAAATACCGGAGAGCATAGGTAGGCCTCCCGTAATTACATACTTATTAATAGGTGTGAACGTTACGGTATACTTAGTACTCTCACTAGCTTACCAGGCGTTCGGTTTTAGCAGCTATGATGATGTCCTTAAAGCGCTCGGTACGTACCCTTCGGACATACTTGATCCTACAAAGTTCTACAGGGTTTTCACATCGATGTTCCTGCATGCAAACATGCTTCACTTACTGGGCAACATGCTCTTCCTTTACGTTTTCGGAAGAGACGTAGAGAGAGTTATGGGTAGGGCGAGGTTTCTAGCATTTTATGTAGTATGTGGTGTGATAGCGAACATCTTTAACACGTTGAGCGTAGCGGTTCTACCTTCTTCATACTTACTGAGTAAGGTTCAGGAGTACATCTTGCCTTGGTTGATTCCATCGGTAGGTGCGTCGGGAGCCATCAGTGGGGTACTGGGTGCGTACCTAATCTTATTCCCTAGGGCAAAGATAATCGCAATATTCTATTTCTTCCCCATATTGATGACTGCAGAGTTCTACATATTCATTTGGTTCTTATATCAACTCATAATGGGGTTGACCCTGTGGAGCTCGGCGGGGGTGGCGTTCTGGGCCCACGTAGGAGGTTTCCTAGGGGGTATAGCGACACTACCTATCTTCGTGAATAAGGAATTACTGAGGCTAGTGAGGAGGTATAGGGAGTTTCTAAAACTCTATGAGGCCTACATTTGACCTCCTCCCCACCCCTAAAGGGTGGGGTTCCCTTTAGGGGGTTCATTGGTTCCCCGCATCTATTCGGGGCCACATCTTTCATCTGCGGGGCATTCGGGGGTCAGAGCTCCCTACATCAAATTTTTATTGTCTCAGATCGATAAATGTATAAAACTTATAAATATTTCATCCCCGCCTTAAAAGGCGAGGCTTTCAGTTGTAATTGTGTTAAGGAGAAAGTTAAAGTCAGGTGTGTTTTATGATATGCTCAGCATTCCTATGAAGAGGGGAACTGAGAGGAGAGGTATTAAATGATCGAACTTCCCTTTCTTGCACACTTCTCTATCAAGTTTCAGGAGTTTCAGGAAGTCATCTCTGCTCTTCATTACTGGTGAGTACTGAATTCCGGCTATGTCCTTTAATAGTATGGAGTACGTGGTTACGGCCGCGTTGTTTAGGCTGAATCCCTTCAGGTGCATGTCTATGAACTTCTCTGCTAATTCAGCTAAGCTGTTGTGACGTCTCGCGAAGTATGTTAGCGTAGCATAGTTCTTACCTATGGCGTCAAGCAGGTCCATCAGGCTCATGTTCTCCATTCTTATGCGTCCGGGTGTTAAGTCGCTTAACGCTACAGCCCTACCTAGCTTACCGCTAACGCCCCTCAGGGCCTCATAGACTAGTAAGGTGTCATCAGGCCCACTATACATTAATAGTCCCTTCAACCCCTTCACAAAAGTGTTGATGGTGACTTTACCGTCGAGTTTCATTGAGTATGCGGCGGCTACGACTACAGGTATCATTATTAGGTGGTAGTCAAGCATAGGGGGTTCCGGGACTCTCTTCCTGTTATCTCTGATGGCGTTACTGATTAACTCACCGACCCCTGATTTGTTCAGGCTTGCCCTCCCTCGAGCTATGTCGGCTCCGAGCTCATGAGCCCTAGCATAGGGGGACAGCGCAGATGTTAATGTTGCTATGTATGCGTGTAAGTCACCGTAGCATGTGGAGTACCTGTGAGGTGCTCCGGGTTTTACGTAGGAGTACACGGCTAAGTCCATGGCATCGATCAAAGCGCTAAGTGTTTGAAGCATACCTAGGCACCTAAACGTTATGTTGGTGATTGCTGAAATAACTGTTATGGGCAACGCCTTAAAATGATGTAAGGTGCGCAACCTTAACTACGGTGGGGAAGGTGCGTACGACGTATGAAGTGGCGTTATCAGCACTGTTATCGCTATTCTTTGTTTCTTACTACTCCGTGCTGGGTATAGATGTTCGGGCTCTCCCCTATTATGCTGGACTAACAGTGGTGCTTGCCTACGCGTTAGTTGGGAGGAACGTGATGATCTGCGAACGCTACATTAGGGAGAGAGTAGCGAAGCCAATGGTGCTTGACGTAGATGGTGAGTTACTACACCAGGAAGTAGATTTCAGCATATCGTACAAGAGTAAGATCATGGTTAACGTTGCCGGCGTATTTGTGCCTCTAGTATTTACGGCTCTGGGAGTCACCGTAATGCTACTCCAAGGCACTCTAAACTTGAGGGCTTGGTTAATGCTTACCCTCTTCCTTCTTGTCGCGTATAACAGGTTAACCCTCTTCATAAGAGGGAAAGGGTTAGGGGTACCTATAGTCACCGGAGTGATAGTCACGGTGCTTATAATGCTTTCCGCAGTCTATGCAGGACTAGTGGAACCTAGTTCAGCATTTATGACTACGTTCACGGCGTCAGTCCCAGCAGCTCTGGTAGGCATAGACATTATCAACCTAAGGAACACAGCGATCTATAAAGCGAGGAAAGTGGTTATAGGGGGTATGGGTGTGGCTGACGCGGTCTTTCTAATACCGGTAACGTCTTCCCTCATAGTCGGGAATATCACCTTATTCATGGTCATGACTTAAAATGCAGGTAGCCTTTGCCTGGGAGTGTGCCGTAAGTCCATGTTTAATTACCACATAACATCATTAGTCCTTGAGGATGATGTGTCCAAGGCAGGATCTGAGCCCGAGATGATGTGGACTCCCATGCCTGACTTCTTAACGGGCGATCAACCGGTGAAGGTGTAGGGAAGCCCATGCTCCTTAACGGTTTCCAGCACTACCTCAAGAACCTGAACAAGGTCGTGGGGATTACCTGACGTCAATATCATCTCAATAGCTGGTCCCCCGGGCATACCTCCTCCCTTAAGTATGGGGGCTTCATGTGTCTGCACGAGTAACGTTTTCAGCAATGTATCGTGACACGCACACACATAGAGGTAGGACCCGCCACTGCAACGGCATTCCTTTAAGTTCGCGAGTTTCCTCTTGAGCTCTCTAAGCACCTGAGGTAGCTCCGATGACAGCTCTGGAGGCGGGCTTATGATTAACTTGACGCTGAAGCATTGGGTCATAATCAGTGAACCACCTTGACACCTTGTTCTGTTAACTCCTTCTTTAATGTTCTTAATGTTTCGATGTCTGGAACCTCTATGAGTACCTCCACACGTGCGTACCCGGGCAGTATTTCCGGACTTAACCTGTCGTGCCTCACATCTATTATGTTGCACCGGAGTTGTGAGATTACTTTTAAGGCACGTTCTAGGGTGCCAGGCACGTCTTTAAGCATTAACGTAACCTTAGCTATCCTCCCCTCAACCATTAGACCCCGTAGAATCACTCTGTAAAGCGTTGTTAGGTCTGCATTCCCGCCACTAATTACAGCAACGACGTTCTTACCCTCGATTGCGTCAGGATTACTCAGTAGCGCCGCAAGGGGTAATGCGCCGGCGCCCTCAGCGAGTAGCTTAGCCCTCTCAAGCATTAAGTACATTGCCCTAGCTATGTCATCTTCGTTAACTAGTAGGACATCACTCACTAGCTCCTTCATGATGCGAAAAGTTAGCCTACCTACGCCCTTGGTAACTACGCCATCAGCCAGTGAAGGTGAGGGCGTTATAGTTACGGGAGCGTTACGTGTCAGTGCCTCCTTAAGCTTCGGTGCGCCTGCGGGCTCTACACCGTAGAGCTTAACGTGATCACCGATTGTGTTCTTCAACGCGATAGCTATACCTGATATCAGTCCGCCGCCTCCCACGGGGACAATGACGGCATCAACCTGCGGCAGATCCTCGCCTATCTCGAGCCCGATGGTTCCCTGACCAGCTATGACCAGCGGGTCGTCGTAGGGGTGTATGAAGTAGGCACCAGTTTTCATGCTGATCTCAACAGCTTTCCTGTAAGCGTCGTCATATACCTTACCGTGAAGTAGTACTTCAGCCCCGTAGGATCTTGTTGAGATTATTTTATAGGGTGGGGCGGTCTCAGGCATAACTATCGTTGCCTTAACACCTAGTTCTCTCGCCGCGTACGCCACGCCCTGAGCGTGATTACCTGTCGATGCCGCTATCACGCCTTGCTCACGGGCTTCCGGCATTAGTGACCGAATCTTATTGTAGGCCCCTCTAACCTTAAAGGATCCAGTTTTCTGTAAGTTTTCTAATTTTAAATAAACATTCTTTCCTGTTAACTTCGAGAAATATGTTGAATAGGTTAGTGGTGTTTTATGAACAACGTTCCTTAGGGCTGAACTAGCGTCTTTTATGAGCTCGAAAAGATCCTCAAACACCGTTCAGCGCACCCGCGTAGAAGTCGCGTCTGCGTTTAAATAAGTGGTATGCTCCTCATTAATAACCTCCGTAAAACATAGACTTTAGGGAAATGTAATTGCGGAGAATAAGTACTGAGGCAAAATTAAGGAACCTAATGCGTGAACTAGCTCGTGATTTAGAATGTGGAGACAGTATTGAGATTAAGTTAGATACGCTGGACCTACTGAGCTTAGTTCCTGTGTATTCCGTTAAGAACGGGTTATCCATGATCGATGCTCGTGAGGAAGGGCGGGGAGCCATAGTAGTGATTGAGAACAGGTTTGGTAAGAAGTGTGAGGAGCGTGAGGCGAGGCGGTAATGCCTGGAAGCGTTGATAGCACGGACTTAAAGATCTTGTCGGTGCTTCTCAGAAATGCTAGAACTCCCTACAGTCAGATAGCACGGATGCTGAATTTAGGTGAATCGACAGTATACATGCGCGTAAGGAAGTTAATAGAGATGGGTGTGTTGCGTGCATTCACTGTTGATGTTGATTTAAGTAAGTTAGGCTTCATTGTTCAAGCATTCGTTGACATTAGGGCAGAACCCAAGAGATTAGGGGATATATTAATGCAGTTGAAGAATATGCCTTGGGCGGTTGAGGTTTACGAGGTAAGTAGCGAATATCCAATCACTGCGAGAATTATTGCCCGAGACAACATTGACCTATCGGAGAAAATAGACACTGTAGCGAGGATAAATGGTGTTAAAGATATTCGTGTGCGATACGTTCTTAAGGTGATATCAAATCAAGTAAGCGCGGAATTCTTGGCAAAGCTCCTCAAAACCCGGTTATAAGCTCTTTACTAATGTCAGTTACTTCCTCAGTAAGGTAACCACTAGCTCAGCAAGGTACTCTGCCGGATTAATGCCGGTTCCCTCCATAAAACCCAGCCAATTAGGCATGGAATTCACTTCGTAAATAACATAGCTCCCCTCAAACTCACCTATGTCCACACCAGCGTATAGTAATTCAAGTCTCTTCGTAGCCTCAAGCGCTAATTCCATAATTTCACGGTTGAGTTCAGCCCTCTCAACCCTTGCACCCTGCGCCACATTAGTTTTCCAGCTTCCTTCCGGGGCATAACGGTATATGCCGCCTAGGACTTCATTACCAACCACGAAAACCCGTATATCCCTGTCTACAGACCTTACGTACTTTTGAATCATTACTGGCTGGTTGTGGGAGACCCATACCTTGGCTACCATGTAAGCCACGTCGGGATCGTCGGTAAGGACAGCTCCATAACCCATGCTACCCATTAAGGGCTTTATGACGCACTTACCCCACTCCCTAACAACGTTTACTACGACTACCAAATCCTCGGTCACCACAGTATCCGGTATTGGTAGGCCGGCAGTTGATAATAATTGCATGGACCTAAGTTTATCTCGTGCATTAAGTATTGATTCTGGTGGGTTAACTATGAGGGTCCCCGAGTCACGCATTTGCTTTAGCACATCTACCCTCTTGAATATTGCCTCAGTCGACGTGACCATGCCTAACCCCCTAACTATGGCTGCGTCGACCTCAATTACTCGTCTCCCGTAAATTATGGCTGAAGTGCCCTGACCTATTACTGGCGTCATCCTGGATACTCTTAGGTATGTCGTATCGACGCCACGCTTCATTAATGCAACAAATATCTGCCTAGTTGTGCTGGGCGGTACGGGGACATCATGTATGACGGCTACTTTCATAACCTCAACGCCTGACCCCTACTTTCCTAGTAAAAATTTAAGTTAAGCCGTCCTGTGAATTACTGAGGCATGAAGCCTTGAGTGATGCTGGTGGCGTAAACATCTATCACTTACTGGCGTGGTTCGTGAGTTGTGGACTGCTTTCTTACGTAGTTACAGCTGCTGTCGTGAGGATTGAGAAGTCAAAGGGTTACCTGGCCCCGGATGCTCACAAACCAGGGAATCCGCTTGTCCCTAAATCTGGCGGGCCTGCCTTAATGGTGGTGTGTGGGGTCGCAGCCTTAGTGGCGCTTTATCTTAACTTGACTGCCGTTGCTGTGTACATGTTTGCTGTCCTACTTACTGGGTTTTTAGGGTTAGTGGATGATGTGAGGGGTATAGGTGCAATAGCTAAGGTCATGGTCTTCGTTGCGCCAGCGTTAGTACCGGTTCTTGCCCATGCTTACGTTCCGAGACCTTATTTGCCAGTACTGAATGGTACGTTAAGGCTAACGATACTCTACCCACTCCTGTTCGCTATAGGGTATAGCGTAGCAACCAACGCATTGAACATGGCTGACACGCATAATGGGGTTGCACCAATCGCCTCGATAATAGTGCTGGCTTCATTGCTGGTGGGCATGGTACTTGTCCCTAGAGTAGAGCCGCTTCCAGGAGCATTTGTATTCCTTATGGCTAGCCTAGGGGGCCTAATAGGGTACCTTCCCTTCAACAGGTACCCAGCCAAGGTATTTAACGGGAACTGTGGCTCCTTCCTTATGGGAGGGTTACTGGCTTCGGCAATGGCGCTTTGCCGCGAGGAGTTCCTGTTCATACTCTTGCTAATTCCACTAGTTCTCAATGGTTTCAGCATACTTTCTTCAATTAAGGGCTTGAAGAACAAGGAGCGAATAAAAGTACGACCAGTGGTATTGGGTGATGATTGGCGAATAAGACCTTCAAGAAACCCAGAGGCTCCAGTAACGTTGGTTCAGCTTCTCATACTTAAGGAACCCCTTACAGAGAAGGAAATAGTCGTTGCCTATACATTATTATTATTAATATCTAACGCAATAGCGTTGATCGCGTATTACGCCTTATCAATGATCTGATGGCCGCGAGTAGAGATATCGGAGATCATCACGTTAGCCCTTATCCCCATTTCATCGCTTAGCTTAATGATCTCCGATGCGGCACGCCTTGCCTTCTCGACGCTATCCACGAACCCATATACTGCTGGTCCCCAACTGCTTTGACCTACACCTAGTGCTCCCGACTTCTCCAGCATCTTCGCTAGCTCCTTACTTTCGTCGCAGCAGAATATCCCTCCCTGATACTCGCTAAAGTACTCACCAGTTAGTACTTGCAACTTAGTTAACGCCTTTGCGAAGGAATAGTAATCCCTAAGGGGTATTGCCGTTACTAACCTAGTGAATAATGCGTAAAGCACGTCCTGTTTCGGATGGGGCCTAGCTTTGCTGAGAATAGGTTCCTCATCCTTCTCGCTCAGCCCTCTCCTACCTTGAGGTATGCACAGCACCACACGCCATTCCCTAGGAACATTGAGGGAAAGTAGCAAATTAGGTCCCTCATCACTAGAAATTAACCTGCCTGTATCGGCTACAAATCCTCCCTTAAGGAAGGAGTACATCCCAACAGCGGAAACCGACCCTATACCAAACCTGCGTGCTAGCGTGTCCACAGGTTCATTGATTATGCCTAGTGCCTCAAGGGCTTTCAGTAACGCCATAGTGATCCTGGTTTTACTCCCTAACCCTACATGATGTTCGACATAGCCGCCTAACGTAACGCTAACGCCGCTAATATTGAGGGAAGTAAGTACCCGCTGAATTAGGCACCTCGATTCCTCAGTGGGGGCACTTACCTGTATGCCTGAATGTTCCTTCAGAGAGACGCTAATGGTTAGCTTTGGATTGCTTAGGCTAACGCCTAGAGAGCCATAGACATAGGGAGGGTCGTAGAACCTATAGAATCCTAAGTGAACCCTGTATCCGGCGGCGATGATGACTTCCCTATTCTTCCCAGACGACGTACCCTTCACCGTGCCAGCTCCTCAAATATGCTAGTAGAACTCTAGCCCATTTAAGTTTCCTCAACTTAACGGGTGATGCATGCATTTCGTGAACCATGTGGGGCTTGGAGTACCGCCCTACGACACCGCTAAAGTCGAAACCCACTAATCCAATGCGTTGAGCATTAAAGTAACTCGCTAGGTAGGCTGCCCGATCACCGTCCGTAAATCCCCCGAATATGCGTACCCTACTACTCACCAAGCACTGACTGGTCCCTATGACTCCCGTGCTCACTTCGAGTATTAAGGGAAGTGATGTAGTGAGTAACCGCATGTTATCTCCATGTGCATGCACTACAACTAGTGTATCGCGAAGTAACTTCTCGAACCCTTGAATCCCGTCTAAGTCAGTTACAACTATATCCGGTTTCACACCAGAGTTAATGCAACAGCGCGTGGCTCCATCGGCGCAAATTATGACGTCATACGAGCTACGAACCTCCCGGCATTTAACGCATGAGGGTCCCGCCCCAACAACTAATGCCCTCGCTCCCCGAAGCATTGACCGTAGCAATTCAACGAGTTCCTCTACGTCCTCACGTTGTGCGGAGAGCATGGCGTTAAGGAGCATGGCAGCGGTGCAGTCACTGCCCTCATCAAAACCTAAATCAGAACGGATCATGGAATACATGTGCGACCACGTCACTGGATCCCTCAAGTCCACTTACCACACCCGCGCAACTTACTTTTCCCTGATTAAACATTAAAATAATGTAAAGTCATGGGTCCTTATAATTGTGTCAGAGTGAATGCATTCTGAAGTGGGTGGTGTCGTGACGCTGCCGGTAAGGATGCGAGACCTAGTAAAGAGGTATCTCAGGTATGGTCTACATGAAGGAATATGTGTCACAGTAGATGCGTTTGGTAGGGTGAGCATAGCTCCTATGGGGGTAGAGGTACTTGATAGAGGATCTAATGTGGATGTCGTCATAAGGCCTTACCCTGAGACACGCACGTCCATAAACCTGCGTCAGGTTCCGGAATTCACGTTGAACTTTACTCACAACCCGATTCTCTTCTTTAACTCTTTATTCCATAAACAATCCTTAACGCTACTTCCATCACACTATGTACGTCCACCTAGGTTGGGTAATGGTATTGACCTAGTACTTGAGTGTGAGGTTAAGGTGCAATATCGCGATATGAGAGGGAGAGACTTGGTTGTTGGATCAGTCAATGATGCATACGAGTGTGAAGGGTCGAAGATAGCTTACAGCCGGGGAGCCTCGGCAGTGATTGAGGCTCTGGTGTATTTAACTAAGTTGGTGGCTCTAGCAACAAGTATGTCCTGTGAGGAGAGGATGAAGTATTTCAGAAGGATAAGTGAAGCATGTTCGTTGCCTATGAGGATAGGTAGCAAAGAGTTAAGGCATGTGTGTTCCGTAGTGCTTAAGCTTGCAGAGAGCCTTACCTGCCTAGACACCCAGGATAAGGTGGTAGAGTGAGTAGGCTCGGCAGCGTGATCACTATCGGAGCTACTGTCGGTCTGTTAATGGGATTCATAGATACTTACGGTTATGCAGTCACAGGGTATACTACGTCAGAGTTATCGCCCATCATAGCAGCTGTGCTGACACTAATTCTTTTCACAGGGCTTCTTAAACGACGCCCAACACCATTGGAGCATGTGGTCGCGGTTGCGATAGCCTCAGGTATTTCACTCTCAACAGCAATAACGTCAGGCATGTACATAACTTACACTATGCTTGGCGAGGTAGGTGACTCAAGGAAATTAGCACTTCCTGACTGGCTACGCTTCATCGGCCCGGAAGTACAGGTGAAGTCAATCCTCTTTTACCTCTTCGCAACGGCAGCATCAACCTCAGGTATAGCGCTTTCCTTAGTATTCTTTAAGCACTTCACTGAAAAAGAAAAACTTCCCTTCCCCGTTGGGACGGCTGCGTCCGCGATGATTAAACTAGCATCGTTACTCCCCAAGAAACAAATAATCATTCCGTTCACCTTGGGGCTTACCCTAGAACTAGTAATAATTACCTTAAACGTGCCTTCCGTGGACCCCACACCAGCTCTTCAATCGGTGCTGCCGGGTTCAGCAATAGCTATTTCATTAGATCTTTTCGTATTCTTACTGGCGTTACTGATACCCTTAAGTACCTCCGTAGGTGTGGGCATAGGTAACTTACTAATGTACGTTATCCTAACCCCAGTATTCGTCGCGTCTGGAGTACTGATATCGACGCCCTTCATGAAGGCGGACGACTTGGCCGTCGCGGCAGCCCCACTAACGGCCTCAGCTATCATAGGGTTCTTGGTTGTAATCATTACCTTCTACATACTCTCCGGTAGGAAGGTATTGCTATCTACGTTTAAGTTCATAGCTATGAGTAACTACTTAAGTAAGAGGCTCGTGGCGTCCGTAGCCTTAATGTCTATCCCGGTTATTGTGGCGTGTTTAATGGGTGTCGTTAATCAAGGGTTCCTCATGATCGCGCCCGCCTATATAGCGCTTCAATTCGTAATTACCCTAGTAACGATCCGTGTCGTTGGGGAGGCCGGAACGGCTTCTCAATCCACGTTACCATTAGCGACGCTAGCCCTATACGGTGCTGGCGCCAGGAAAGCGATGCCATATGTACTTCTGGACCCCTATACGGGGGTGCCGATGCCGCAGTTCATTGCTGGCGCCTCGATGAACGTAATGAAGGCTGGTAAAGCAGTTAATGTTGAGCCTGAGGTACCGGCTTACTGGCTAGGGATAGCTCTCCTCCTAGGTGCTCCAGTAACGTTCATGTATGGGCATGTTCTCCTAAGTGTTTACGGCATTAACTCACCGAAACTTAACCTGCTCAGGTGGGTGCCGGTGGTCATGTGGATGAAGGCGGTTTACCTTGGCGACATAACTTCGTTCAGCATAATAGCCGTGGCCATGGGGGCGATCCTAGCGGTAGCCTTGATACTTGCTTTAAGAGCACTCCACTTAGGCGGTATATCATTATTCGCTGTATTACTCGGCCTAACGCTGACGCCTGACCTGGGCTTACTCTTTCTGCTAGCCTCAGCCATAAAGTACGTTGCCCTCAGAGTCGGAACGGACGTTTACGAGAGCCTCCTATATAATGCCTCCATAATGCTTGCCGGGGCAGGGGCAGGCGTCGCCATATCAGTGGTCCTCTCACTCGCCGGGGTGACTTAGGGGTGAACCTGTCAGCAGACTTCATCCTAATGACGGTGACCTACATTGTCGCGACAGTAGTATTCATGTACTTAGCGGTTAAATACGCCAAGACTGAGTCACTTCACCCACCGGAAAGGGAGTCTGGCAGGAGAAGCTCCAGCGTTCCTCGCGTAACGTTCTTAGGGAAGACCACATGGGTAGTTCTCAAGAATCCCCTAACACTAGTAATAATGACCACAGTAATCCTCACATCACTTATCTCAGGTTACGCTGCATCCTCACGCACCAGCTATGTCGCATTCAACGTGGAGAGCGGGCATGAATTTATGCAGGCAGTCTTCATAGAATTCTCGCACGCGATACCCAAGGACATTGCCGAGAAAAGCATCTACAGCCTCACTAGGGAATTAAATGAATCGGAGGCGCGCTTGGCGTGGTACGCACGCCACGTACTTGATAGTCCAATAAAGCTTAGGTATGGCGACTATACGCACATGATATATGTCCTCTTAGGGTTAAGCACTGATGAGCTGAAAAGACTCCTCAACATCAGCGTTCAGGAGGGTGCGCACGAGTTACTTTATGCGGGTATTAGCCCAACGAACGAAGTTAACGCCACAGTGATTGCAGCCAGAGGTAAGGTATTCAATGTAACTGTTAAAGGAATTCCCGGTAGCGCTTTAGCGAGGGCTGAGATCATACCTGGCGTGCCTCTCCTCCCGGTGCAGTCCTATATAGGTACGAAACCGGTTACGCCGCCACCTAAGTACGTGTTGGTGGGTGACATCGACGCGGTCAACCCCTTAATTAACGTGTCTAGAGATACTATTACCGACGTGCTCATAGTTAGCGGGGCTAGGTCCTTCAGCCTCCACACGCTTACACAGTTAGTAAGAAGTGCTGACATTAGCAGGGTTTGGTTCTTAAACGGCAGGAAACTTTACGTAATAAGCACAGTGCAGATACCCACAACTAAGTCAATGGTTGTTGCCTTACTCTCATCGGCGACGGCTACAGTGCTATGCTTAGCTGTGGCTTCCGCACTTCTCCCAAGCCTTAAGAACCTTTACCTTAGGTTAAGCATTCAGGGAATGCCTCCTTGGGGTGCCTCAATAATAAATACTGCCTATACGATGCTGGTGGCGTTAGTTCCTGGAATCATTGTTGTTCTATATTCGTATCACTACTTAGGAGGGGTCTCGGCCTTCAACTCACTGATTTCCGCTGTAATTACTTGGGCTTTAATGTTCACGTACTTAAGCCTCAAATCTAAGCCGCCTAAACTAAGGACTGATGTGTATTCTCCTCCATCACAGCGATACGTCATATTCCTGGGGAGGAAGGAAATTACTGAGGTCGTTCAGGAAATCTCAAAGAGCCTACAAGGGAATGAATTCTTTGAGCTACTGGAGTTTGAGTCAAGGGCTCAAGGTAATGAGGCCGTAATCCATGCTCGACTCGCCTACATCGAGTCTTGGGGCGTGGGTGCGGACATGAGCATCCTAGTCACTAACACTGACGAGGGAACCTACGTTAACATATCCTGCATAATATGGAGTATAGAGGAAGTGTCGGAAGCAATAATGAATAATGTACTAGCATTACTCCTCTCAAGAGTTGTTGGGAGGTTAAAGTCTTGGGAGTTATCGCAGTATTGACGCTTGCACTAAAGCAGATGTTAAGAGGACATGGTCTGAAGGTATGTCTCGTAGCGGCCTTAATGCTAGCTATACTCATTAAGGTAGCAGGTGATAAGATCCCTGACCCGGTGCTAATAGGGGTGGTGCTACCGGCTTCTGTCTCTTCCCTAATAATAGACTTCAGGGCCTACTATTCAATGCTCAGGGTCCTCCACATGGTGGGGGCCACGCCAAGGCAGGTGAAAACATACATGCTGACACCATCAATAATGCTTTCAGCAATCTACGGGGTGCCTTACGTAACCAGAGGAGCTGTATGGGTAGTTCCGGTATTCATTCTCTCACTAACCTCCTCACTAATCGTAATGATGTTCGCGTTACGCATCACTAAGAAAGGTTTCCCAACCTCTGTAGCGATGTATACGCAATGATAGTGACGTGCATATACTGACTTAGATGTCACGTTAATAATGCTCGATAGAAGAGTTACATGGTGCTGAGGTACTAATGGCTGATGCTGTTGTTGTGTTGAGGAATGTTTGGAAGAGCTATAAGGAGGGTGACTCCATAGTAACCGTCTTAAAGAATGTCTCAGCGGTCTTCTACCGTAAAGAGATAGCCGGCATCCATGGACCCAGTGGCTCCGGGAAAACTACTCTACTTAGGATAATTGCTGGTCTTGAGCGCCCTGACCGTGGGGAGGTGATAGTGGATGGCTACAACCTAAACATGCTGGATGATTTAGGCTTGGCAATGATAAGGAATACCGTAGTTAGCTACATACCGCAGGATTACGGGTTAGTGGAGAACTTAACCGTCAGGGAGAACGTTGAGCTACCACTACTAATAGTGGGTATCCCCAAGGAAGAAAGGGAAGCCAAGGTACGGGAGGCCCTCGAATACATGGGCCTATTGTCGAAAGCCAACTCCTACCCCACACGGCTAAGCGGTGGTGAGAGACAGCGAGTAGCTATAGCACGAGCCCTAGTAACGACTCCTTCAGTCCTCCTTGCAGATGAACCAACAGCTAACTTAGACTGGGAAAACGCCATTAAGGTAGCCGAGATGTTCAAGAGAATAAGGAAGGACTTCGGAACAACAGTACTCATAGTGACCCACGACCCAAGAATCCTAGAGTACGTCGACAGATCAATGAACCTCATGGACGGGATCCTTAAAGACAAATTAACCTCCTTAACAGGATACACG
>WAOL01000094.1 GCA_015521295.1 Desulfurococcales archaeon | reverse complement strand
CTCCGTATGTACACGAACTAAGTCCCCTACCTCGGGGTTATCACTCACCTCGCAACACCTGAGAATAGTAGGTGAACCTAAGTTAAAAAGATCCTAAGGAAGTAATCACGTTCTTAAGACAACAAAAGAAAGCGTATTACTTGCTCCCGCGCGGCACTGATGAAGGAGGCACTACGGTCGGTACAGGGAGGCCTGCCTCCTTCCTCTTCCTAATCCAGTACTCCCTCCTATTTCGTATCCTGGGAGGTAAGTTCCTCTTAGGTCTCTTCTCTATCTTTGGTGTCTGGCTCCTCACTTTGCCTGCCTTAGTCATTGAACCGTGCGTTGGCATTCTCTCATACCCGTATCTCAGAGGAGTTAGTCCTTTTAAAGGCTTGGTCCGTCCTAACGAACCCTTTTCAAGGCTAAACGATGTCTTGCCACGGCATGTACTATCTGCAAAACCTAAAATAGGTTAATAATGTATTCAGCTTGGTGCGTGGTTTGAGGAAAATACCAGTAATAGACACTGTCATAGGTGCGTTTGCACTTGATGGTGATTCCGTAGCAAAGAAATTTACGGTTAAGGAAATAAATCAGTTAGTCTCAAGGGCCTTGGCAATAGAGGAAGGCAAGCCCTCGGAGGAGTTCCTAGAGCTGGCCAAGGAACTAGGGAACTCAGAGGATGTGGTGTTCGTAGTTGAGGATGAGGAGCATGCGAGGGCGTTAAGGAGTCTAAACCTGAAGATAGAATTAGCTCCAGGCGACGAATCGGTACTTACTTTAAGGAGCAGAATCGCTGAGCTAGCTGTTGAGGGAGACTTCATAAGCTCTGTTGAGGAGTGGGTAGACTTTGCTAATGAGGTTTCATTGCAGATAACGAGGATGAAGTTAAGGAAAGTTGCGCAGAAGCGGGACTTGCTAGCTATTCAGGCGATAAGGGCTATAGATGACATTGATAAGACGCTGAACCTCTTTGCGGCAAGGCTCAGGGAGTGGTACAGTATTCACTTTCCCGAGCTTGACGACCTAGTGGCTGACCACCTTAACTACGCAAGGATAGTTGCCGAACTAGGTAGCAGGGAGAACATAACGAAGGAGGCGTTAAGGAAGTTAGGCTTCAGTGAGGGGAAGTCGGAAAGGATAGCTAAGGCAGCTAAGAAGAGCATTGGTGCCGAGCTCTCAGACTTCGATATAAGGCCGATGCAGACCCTAGCCAACATAATGCTGGAGATGAGTAAGCTCAGAGAGACCCTAACGCAGTACATAGGCCAGGTAATGAGAGAGGTAGCCCCGAACATAACTACCCTAGTAGGTCCGTTGCTAGGTGCTAGGCTGCTCTCCTTAGCAGGTAGCCTTGAAAACCTTGCTAAGATGCCTGCCAGCACAATACAGGTGCTAGGAGCTGAGAAAGCATTGTTCAGGGCGCTCAGGACGGGCGGAAAGCCGCCAAAGCACGGCATAATATTCCAGTACCCGGAGATACATTCCTCGCCGAGATGGCAGCGCGGAAAGATTGCTCGTGCGCTAGCAACGAAGTTAGCGATAGCTGCTAAGGCGGATTACTTCACCGGAAGGTTCATAGCAGATAAGTTAAAGGAGGAACTAATGGAGAGAATAGAGGAGATAAAGAAGCTCTACGCTAAGCCACCACAGCGTCCTAAAGAGAGAAGAGAAAGATTCGGCAGGAGAAGGCCCAAGCCTAAGAAGAAGTTCAGAGGGAGAAGGGGTCGTAGAAAATGAAGTCACCCGCGTTATCAAGCAAAATTACTTCCCGGAGGTGAGCACGCATGACAGAGGTAGTTAAGATAGAGCCGCATCCCCAGTACAAGGGCGTATACATAGTAGAGTTAGAGGATGGCTCAGTTCGGCTAGCCACTAAGAACCTAGCGCCAGGCAAAAAAGTTTACGGAGAATGGCTCTTCAGAATAGGCGACGAGGAATACAGGGAATGGAACTCATACCGCAGTAAGTTATCAGCAGCTCTCCTAAAAGGCATAAAAGAGCTAGCAATTAAGGAGGGTAGCCGCGTCCTCTACTTAGGTGCTGGATCCGGAACCACACCAAGTCACGTCTCTGACCTCGTAGGTCCAAAGGGTATAGTGTATAGTGTGGAATTCGCGCCCAGGGTGGTTAGAGAGCTGATAACAGTGGCTGAAGTTAGGAAGAACATAATTCCGATACTGGGTGACGCGAGGTTCCCGAATAAGTATGCACACATAGTGGACTACGCCGACATAATATATGCTGACGTAGCGCAACCCGAGCAGGCATCGATAGTGAACGTGAATGCAAAGTACTTCCTACGTGACGGTGGGTACCTCTACCTGGCAATAAAGGCTAGAAGCATAGACGTCACTAAAGAGCCCGATGAAGTTTATCAAAGAGAAATAAACACCCTCATCAAAGGCGGCTTTGAAATAATAGACGTCGTGCACCTAGATCCTTATGACAAGGACCACGCAATGGTCTTCGCTAGATTCAAAAGAGGGAAGTAATGAACTTATCTAACATTTTACTAACACTTTAACATTTTTAACTAAATACACATAATGCTTCTTCAACCTCAAAAGGGAATTTCTTTTTACGCTCATAACACAATAAATTAATAGTGCTACAATGAGCGCGGAGACCAGAAACCGTAGGAAAAAGCTGAGGATGTTGCTTGAGAGGGTAGTTAATATTCTAGAAACCACAGGAAAGAGATATACAATACTGCGTTTCCCGTCAAGCTACAGAGAGAGGTCCATAGACCTCATAGCGGTTGGCGGTGACGCTGCTGATGTGATAATCAGGGTTAAGATAGGTGCGGGCGTGAGCAAGGACGAGGCACATGACATGCTAAAAGCGTCGTTAGCGCTGGACTCGATCCCCGTAGTAATATCTGACGATCCAGAACTCTACGATAATATAATATATGAGAAGAGCGGCGTGTACGTAATGAATGAAAGGACATTAGAGAACATGTACCTTAAGCCAACAGAACTAATAGCCCTTTACAAGAAGGGTGAGTTATATCTGTCGGTGAATAGAGAAAAGCTCAACGAAGCAATGCAAAGGAGGTTGATGAGCATTAGCGAATTATCATACCTTACAAATATCTCCAGACGTACAGTCTTTAAATATAAGAAAGAGGGAGGAATGGTAACGGTCGAAAAAGCTGAAAAACTAGTGAGTGCAGTGGGCGAGGACGTCGTAGAATCAATAAATTTCGACATAATAGCTAAGGATATCCAGGAACGAATGCGTGAACTAGGGTCATGCCTACGTAAGGCACTAAGCAATCCACGGCTAGAGCGACGCTTAAGAGAATGGGGAGAAGTGTACGACATACGTAAGTCAGCTCCCGACTACATAGTATCAGGAGAGGAAATACAGGTCGTGGTCGATGCCACACCACCAAGCAGGAACACACTCAAGGACGTTGTCAAGAAAACCGTAGAATGCGTTAAATTAGTTGATGTTGTGCAAAGAGAAATCAAGGCTAGCGTGAGCGTCATCGCTTCACAAGAGAATATGTCCTTGGTTAAGGACGAGATATCCTCCTACGTTAACCTGAACAAAGTCAGCATTGAAAAATTAGAGTAAACTTCATACTTAAGCAATTTCCAACATTACCTTGCGTAAACCCATTAACTTAGGCTAGAGTAAATACTTGCAGGGACTGATAGCTGATGAAGGTAATAATTACTGGACGACCCGGCATAGGTAAAACCACGGTCTTTAGCAAGGTCATAGAGTTGCTAAGAAGCAAGGGCATTACGGTCGGGGGTTTCGTATGTCCTGAGATCAGAAGAGGAGGTATAAGGGTAGGGTTTGATATCGTTGACATACTAAGTGGAGAGCGCTCACCTCTTGCAAGGGTATTCGGGCTCAGCTCGACTAATGTTTGTATTGTTAGGGTTGGTAAGTACTGTGTCTTAGAGGATGCAGTGACCGTAGGGTGTAACGCTATCGATGTAGCTTTACGTACGGCAGACGTTGTCGGGATAGATGAGGTCGGTCCTATGGAGCTCAAACTAGCTAAGCTAAGAAGATGCATGGAGAAAGTTTTGAAGGATCCTCAGGTCACTGCCTTAATAGTCCTGCATAGGAGATTAGCTAGTAATGTAGATAGCCTAGTAAAGGGTGAGCACAGGCTTTTCTGGGTAACCGAAAGCAATAGGGTGGAATTACCTAATTTGATAGTGAGTATTATTGTAAATAGTGTTAAAAAGAAAAAATGAAGTACAATAATACTTAAATGGGTGACATAGTCTGATTAACCTATATTAGCGCTAGAACAGAGTTTATCAAGGTGAGGGTGGGGTTACAGTAATGGAAGTCTCGCTAGAGTCGAAGATACTAGAGATAATAAAGAGTAGGACAGAGAAAGAGGGAGGGGTAATACAGAGTACTCTTTGGTCAATGCTTGGCATAGATAATAGGGAAGGAACTAAGATAGTATTAGGGCTTGTTCGTAAGGGTCTCATAAAGAGGGAACCTGTGACATTCAAAGGACGCAGAACCTATAAGCTAATATACAGTCCCGTAAAGTCAGCAAAGTTAAATATAGTTGTTAAGCTGAACCCAGTAATGTATATCCCATGCTTTACCTGCAGAGAGCTACTGAGATGTGGAATGGGCGGATACTACAACCCGTATAAGTGCCTCTTCCTGTCACATTTTATTGAGAACGGCAGCCATTAGCCACGCACTCAACAAAGTCTGCCCATGATGCGTTAGTTCTAATAAGTTGTCCACTGATGTGCGTTCGCGATGCTTTCAGGCCCCGTGATCTCAAGCATTTAATAACGGCGTTAGTAGGTGGCATATTTACCTTTCTAATCCTTGCAGGGGATGATACGTTATAAGCTAAACCATTAACTTGGGATTCCTCAATCAGCAACTCCAGTAACTCGCGGGAGTCATGCCAGGTAGGAAGATATTTGTATTCAGAGCTCTTAATGAGGCTCAACATATGATCTATGAAGTCCTTGTGAAACATGTTACATATCCATAATGGGCCTATAACTACTAGTCGTCCTCCACAGGATGGGCACAGAGAACTGCGGGGAATATCGTTAATCGGTACTACTTCCCTATAGTAGCACTTCCTGCAATACGTTAAGTACCCTAGGCACTTATCCATGGTTTCGGACGCTTTGCTAGCGCCTTTTCCCACACGGATAATTGTCCTGAAATAGTGATGTTTCGCGAACGTTATCAGGGGCTCAATGAACCTGTCGATCTCGGCAGCACGTCTGCAAATGTGCCCCAATAACACCCGCAACCCTATTTCGTGGGGGATGTCGGTTTTAATTAGCCTAACATCGTACTTCCTTGAGCCAGCAACCCATTTAACACCACTCAAGGGCGCAGTATCAGTGGCGGTGTAGCCCACGGCACCGTTTCTTCGTACACACCAAAGTGATGATCTGACGAAAGGTGCTGGCGATCCAAACGGGTCTATGTCAATGAACTCAAACGTTCTCCCCATGGACTTCCAGAGGTACATGAAGGCATTAGCATCGAGTTTACAGGCCTTGACAACGGACTCAGCGTTATTCAGCTTGATATTTTCCTTTATTACAGTAAATGCCTCTGTAGCTATGTCGTTAGCTATAGCTAATGACACGTTAGGAACTTCCAGATAATACCTAAGAGCTCTAACACCGCTTCCGGCTAAAGCATCGAGAACCCGGAGTTCACTAAAGTCAGATAGTGTAGCAAGCACGTTAAGTGCAAGTATGGATAGATCCCTGTTAAGCACTTGCTTAGGATTATAGAAAACAGGGGCCCACGAAGGTTCATATACCCCATCACTTCTGCGGTATTTCTCAGGGTTAGGTACCTTCAGCAGCGCTTTTCCTTCCTTAATGATGACTAACTCTTGTAAATCCACTCTCATCGCCCCTATAATGTATGTGGTAGCAGGACTTTAGAAGAAAATTAATGTTAATATTGGGATCAACACGTAGTTGCGGGATTACAACGAAAAATACGGTCTTTGATTCCTGAAAAATTAGACATTGACTACTATGAGGAGGTTGTCTATTAAGTCACGGTATCGGTTACGTATGGTTACCTCGGAGACATCTACCTTCCTGGAAACCTCCTTCTGCGTCTTTCTTTCATCTAGGAGTATTGACGCTATGTAGAGTGAGGCTGCGGCAACACCCTTCGGCCCCTTCCCTGAGGTTAAGCCATCACGCTTAGCTATAGTGATTATCCTCCACGCAAGCATTGTGGTGTGGCGTGAGAGCTTAAGCTTACTAGCCATAGACTCAACATACCTCCTGGGATCGAGAGGCTTCACCCTGATCACGCTATCTGAGTCGCGCCTAATTTTCATCTCGGCATTCCATAGATCCTGAAATGTTATCATGCATCTTCTAGCGATTTCAGCCTGCTCGACGGGAGTGTTGAGGTTCCTAGTAGCTATTACTATTGATGCAGCGACCATTGCACGCATGTTCTTCTTCTTTATCAGTCCTGCCGCATGCAGTTTACGTATGATGTTTCCTGCCTCCTCACGGAGTTCCGCGGCATTAGGTAGATTCAAGCCCCCTATTACACTATTCATCAAGCGTAATGCCCGGACTAGGCGCCGCATTTTGCCAGACGCGCGTATCCTCCTGTTTAACCTTTCGAGTTTCCTGCCTTGTTGTGATTTCTGATCTATTACTGAGTGAAGTCCACGATCATGTACTTTCTCGGTCATCGGGGCGCCAACGCGTTCACGTGCTAGGGAGTCTTCATAACTGAAGGCCCGCCATTCAGGCTGAAGGTCAACAATGTGTTCCGCGAGAACTTCCCCTGTCTCAGTACATATTACTTCTCCTCTGGATTCATCATAGATTATGTCACCTGAGGGACACCTAGATTTGAATTCCTCAATCATTTCCTAACCCTCCTGCGATGTTTTGGCTTAGGCTTAACGAACAAAACACTATGAGGGTCTACCTCAAAATCTTCTCGTAGTGGTCTGACTACAGCGTATGGACTCCTAACAGGACCTATTACATCTACGAGTATTCCGACTTCACGTCCTCCAGAATCAACGACGATGCTGCCTATCCGCGGCGGCTTCATAGTAGTCATCTTAACGAGCAATCTCCCTGTTGGCGTCTTATGTATGAAATAACCAAGCTTAATCAGCCTCTATCCCCTTTCAAAAACTATGCGGGATAAATACTTAAGGTGGTAATACCTTAAGAAAGGTAAATTTAAGGATAACGTATTTTCTTCATGCATTACTGCTATAGAGTAGTACCTGCTCGGTATTACCGAGGTACTAATAAATAAATCAACCGCCCTTAACCTTACTAAGCGCCTCGGCAAGCATACGTATGAGTGCTTCCTTGCTAATTCCTCGGTTTTCATTTACGTGCACTATTATTCTAAAACCATAAGACGAATGCCAGAGTCTAGGGTAATACTTCCCCTCCTCTATTTCGCAGTCTACACCTATTGATTTACAAGCAAGTAGTATATCCTCCTTACGTAGAGGGTGTACTGCTATGGATTTCGGGACACGCCTTCCAGCTTTTCTAGAAAGTCTAGCGTCCAGGTACTCAGGCCAAATTATCATTTCCTTTATAGCCATGTATTTTCCCCTACTATATCCAGTAGGGTAATATGCTCAATAAGAGTTTACGTTGGTCTAAGTACGATTCCTTAACGTAAGTAGTATCTAATGAAATTAAGCTGCAAGTAACGAGAGTTATTGAATCTAAGTAATAGGACCGTGCACTTAGGCCTCAGCTTCCTCCTTTAAAAGGACGGCGTTGACCACGCCATCTTGTCCGGGTCTTGAGGTCACTTTAGCGAGTCCCTCTGAGGTTTCTATGATGGCGCCCTTAGTGATTATATTTCTCCGAGCATACTCACGATTAGCGGGGGTCTCCACGACTCTCAGAATTTCTGCCTTCTTCGCCTCCCCTGTTTCAGGATCAACAACATTCGCATACTTCACCCTCTTTAACCTGATCTTTACGTTCCCTCCGCGCACCCTGATTGCAACAACTTTTTCCTTGGTACTAATCATAGTTAATGTGGGGAATCGCCCTAACTCATACTTCCTGTTCTTCCTATGAGGTCTCCTCCTGCCACCCGTTATTTTCCGGAGATCCTTTCCTTGGTAGATGCCCATTGACTCCAGCCCAGAGCTTTGTGGACGATATCCCTTAAAAGCTTTTAACGGGAAAGACCTACGAGAGCATGACGGGTACACGGAAGAGAAAGGAAGTAGTAGCGAGGGTGCTGAGAAAGCTTCAGCACATTGTTGACCCGCTATTGAGGCCCGTGTACAAGTTATATGAGCTTTGGCTATGGTCACAGATATCTGGCGGTCCCATACCTAGGCACGTAGCCATAATACCCGACGGGAACAGGAGGTGGGCTCGTTTCTTAGGGTTCGACCCTATAGAGGGTCATGAATATGGTTATGAGCGACTAAAGGAAGTGCTGGACTGGTTATGGGATCTTGGCGTGAAGGCTGTCACTATATATGCTATGTCATACGAGAACTGCACAAAGAGGTCAAAGAGAGAGCGAGAGCATTTGCTTACGTTACTCGAGCGAGGCATAAGCGAGATGCTTGAGGATGGAGTGATTGATAAGAGGAAGATAAGGGTGAAATTCATTGGGAGACTAGACATCATACCTCCGAATATCCGTGAGAAAATAAGGGTGATTGAGGAACGTAGTAAGCATTATAATGAAAGGTACTTAAACGTTGCTCTCTGCTATGGTGGGCGCCAAGAAATAGTATCAGCTGTTCAGTTACTAGCCGAGGACATCCTAAAGGGTAAGGTTAAGCCCGAGGAAATAACTGAGGAAGTCTTCAGGAAATATCTTTCAACATCACACCTGAAGTTAGACGGACTCGACGAGCCCGACTTAGTTATCAGAACCTCCGGTGAGTTACGTGTCAGTAATTTCCTCCTATGGCAAATAGCCTACAGTGAACTATACTTCTGTGAAGCATACTGGCCCGAGTTCAGGAAAATAGATCTCTGGAGAGCGATACGATCATACCAGAGGAGGGAGCGGCGTTTTGGGAAATAAAATGAGATTAAGTAACAATCACACTAATTCCTTCTCTATAGCATACATGGTTACGGATACCGTCATTATTATCCCTATGTATAGTATTAACGTCTGAATGAGGTAGTTCTCATTGAGTAATCTCATTATCTCGCTTAGGTTACTGGTCCCAGACACCAGAATGATCCTAGCCATATTAGTGAAGAATTGATATACTATCGCTAGTATTGCTAGCGCCATGATCTCTCTCCATACTTTGAAGGATCTCTTAAGTATCCTAAAAGCGATCCTTCCGGCAATCAGGGGGATTACGGACACCACAGCGTAGGGAAGAATATTGTTTATGTAAACAGCTATTGAGATTATGTCAAACGCGAAGTTCCTGGAGTATAATGTTGTGTAAGTTATGACCGCAGTTAGGCTTAGCGAGACCATAGTGAGCATGAGAGAGAGCTTTGTAATTGGAGAAGCCCTCCACCACCTTGAAATACTGGCACTTATCCCGAATCCCTTAGCTATGAAGATTAAGCCCAGTATGGTTAAGGTCAGTGCTGATGCGTACCTGCTGTAGGGACTGTTAGCAACTAACACGTACGTGAGGATCAATAATCCAGGAACCCCTAGGAAGAACTTAGCGAAGCGCTTCTCCTCAAGAGCTTTCTTAATGTACCGTCCCAGCAAGACGTAAGTTTCCTCAACACCTCTCAATTGTTCGACAACGACTTTCTCAACAGCTACGACCTTGACTATGGACTCAACAATAGGCATTACCGACTCATCCTCAGCGCTGTCAACCACAACAACTGCTGACGTAACTCCGAGGTGCTTAACAACGTTCTCCAAGCGCTCCTTGAGTCTAAGCCCGGCCCTAGCACCTCCCTTCTCGTGTCCCGCAACTAAGGCTATCTCAACGTCGTGACCCTCACTCCTTAAGTCCCTGTAAACCTTGAGGGCAGTGAATATCGTGTTAAGATCCGCGTCCTGGGGCCTTGCTAACGCATATTTCTCTGCAGCAGCGAGTACCTCCTCATAACCTATGATAGGAGTTTTAATTCCAACGCGTCCTAAGTCATCATCGAAGTCTATCGCCAGCACTAAGGTGCGCTCATCACTCACCCTCTGGGCCCCCGCATATCATCTAAATCAAGGTTCATCAATACCGCTAATTAACCTTAACCACGTACTCTGCGTTGAAAACTATCATATATTATTTTTAATCCATTATTTTAGCACTAAGAAGAAACATCACGCGCCATGTGCCTCCTTATCCTCTAGACCATAAAGAACCTTCAGATCCTCTATGGTTAATCTCTTCCCCTCCCTAAGCTTTCGTTCGGCTTCTTCACGCTTCTTACTTAATATGGCCTCCTCCATAGCCTTCTTCCTGCCTAACCGAATCTCACGTAGCTTATTCTGCGCCTCGCGATACCTAGGCACTATCTCGTTAAGTTGCTCTGTTATTTCAGCTAGTTTCTGTGCGTTCTCCATGATCTCCTTACTTCTCTTGTCTATTTCCTGCTGGAGATTATTCACATCCCCTTTCAATGCCCCGATACGGCTTCGTACGCTACTTATTTTTTCTGATATTTCATTGATTTTCTTATTTATGTCGTTTAGCTCTATCATCAGACTTTTTAGCTCGGCCCTAAGTTCCTTACACTCCTCATATGCCCTTCGTGCTTCAAGGGCTTTCTCAAGTAATGCTTCTAGGCGAGCTATCTCCTTTATTATACGGTTCTCCTCCTCGAGCGGAAGAGACTCAGTTATTATCCTCCATTCAAGTCTGTCAATTTTACTTCTAATCTTTCCTATAGTTATGCTAGCGTCTCGGGCATTACTCAAGACTGACTTCCTGGCGAATAACTCTGACTTGACCTGCCTAATTTTCTTAACGAGTTCGCGTCTCTGACTTATCAGGCTCTGGCGCTCCTCCTTAAGCCCGTTAAGTGCCTCACGAAGCTTCTGTAGTTCGCTCCTGTAGCCCTTTATCTTTTCTATTAATTCCCTCCTCTCAGCCTTTAGTTCTCTAATCCTTGATGCTATCTCAGTCCTTTGTTCTTTAAGACGCTTTATCTGACCCCGTAGCTCATCTATTTGCTGCAGGAGTTTCTCTTCGTCACTCACGCTTTGCAAGATCCAACCCTTCTAGAGGATTTTAGGCGTCACTTTATCAGTACTCGTGCATCGGCAATCTTAGCTCCCTTACCAACTTCGAAGGCCATTATCGGGTTGAGGTCAACGTCGCTCACGGAGTCTTGATCCTCCATGAACCTTGAGAGATTTATTATGATGTTAACTAACGCCTCCTTATCCCTGGGCGGCATGCCTCTGTATCCTTCTAACAGTTTAGATGCTTTAATCTCACTGAGCATAGTCTCCGCGTCGTACTTCGTTACTGGCGCTATCCTGAAGCTCACATCCTTAAGTACCTCCACGAAGATCCCGCCTAAGCCAAAGAGCAGTACTGGTCCGAAGGTCGGATCCCGCGTGGCACCAACTATTACTTCGAGACCCTCAGGAACCATCTCCTGCACTAGGATACCGGTAACTCTGGCATTAGGTGCTTTCTCCTTGACGCTCTCCATAATGCTCTTGAACGCTTTCCTCACGTCATCCTCGCTCCTCAGGTTGATCTTAACTCCACCCACGTCCGACTTATGGACGATGTCGGGGCTCACTATCTTGAGTACGACGGGGTAGCCGATCTCATTAGCTACCTTAACGGCTTCATCTTCACTCTTAGCTAGCGCAGCCTTAGGGACAGGCAGGTTGTATGCTGCAAGAACTTCGTAAGCTTCGTGTTCCAGTAGCTTTGTTCTGCCTTCTTTCTTCGCCTCCTCAATAATCCGCTTGACCTTTTCCGCGGCACTCATGGTGAAACCCACTTAACACTACGTGGGGGAAATAAAAGCTCTTGTGGGGTTCAATTCATTATAATCAATCTTTAAATTACGAATAAATTAAGGTTCCTCAGTAGAATCCGCTGGGTTCTTCAGTGAGAAAGTCCTCGCCTCCAGCTAAAACCCTCTGGGTGGCGGCGTAGAGCGAATCAATGCCGTAACCCTCCTTAGCTGAGAGGGGAATCACTTCGCTGAAGGCGTCCTTCACTACTTTACACAGATTCTCACTGATCTCTGGATCCACAAAGACTGTTGATAGGGCTAATTCTGCGCAGCTATGGGTATCCTCAAGGAGCTTCATAAGGTTCACGTTATTCTTGAGCGCAGCGGATAGCTCATCAGGGTTCGACAAATCGACAGTGATTAGGTCGATCTTATTAAGCGCTAACGTTAATGGGAGCTCTAACCTGTAAAGGGTTGAAAGTGCGAGGAGAGTTATTGAGAGTGCGGAAGACATCTCAGCAGCTAGCCTAACATCCACTAGGAAAACCATGGCGGATTTGTAACCCCTAACTAATTCTTTAATTATCACAGGCCCCAGACGCCTGAACGCTATGACCTCTAACTGACCAGGCAAGTCAACTAACGCGTAATTAGCACGTAATTCCTCCACCTCATTCCTTATATCAATAACGTAATTCACCAAATAATCGACGCTAGCTATCATCGCACCATTAGGACCTAACCCATGCTTAATCATTAGGTCACGGGCACTAACGTACCTCCGCACATCAACGTCAGGCGTGTAAGGAAGGACCTCAGCAGCGGGATCGAAATTTACCCTCACAACATCCATCTGGTGATCCTCCATCCATTCACCAAGGGACTTAACTAACGTTGATTTCCCTGAGCCCGCAGGACCGGAGATTAAGATGTAATACATTAACTCACCACCAGAGCAGATGGCTCGGGCGCCTCTTATACTTTCCAACGATATTAATCTTATGTCCACACTTAGGGCATCTATTATCTTCACTTAAATTCCACTCTATTACGTCAAAGCCATACCTCCGCACCAGGAGCGTTCCGCACTTAGGACAGTAAGTATGCTCTAAAGGATGACCAGGCACGTTCCCCACATAGACGTAATTCAGTCCACATTCCTTAGCTATCTCAGCATGCTTCTCCAAGGTTCTCAACGGTGTTGAAGGCACGTCACGCATGAGGAAGTCGGGATGGAATCTCAACACATGGAAAGGTGTGTCGGGGCCGAGGTTATCCACTATCCAGCTAGCCAGCTTCCTAAGGGCATCCTCATTCTCACCGTATCTCGGAACGACAAGGTCCGTCACCTCTATGAACACCCCATGCTTCTTGAGTTCGAGTAGGGCGTCAAATATGGGTGAAGGGTCGTTCACACCCATGAATTTCCTGTAAAAGGATGGATCAGCGTTCCCCTTAACATCGACCGTTGCGGCATTCAGGTAAGGTGCTAGTTCCTGTATGGCTTCGGGGGTCATGTACCCGTTAGTTACTATGGTGTTAAACAGATCGTGCTTCATTGCTAACTTGGCTGTATCGAGCATGAACTCGTAGAAGACTGTAGGTTCGTTGTAGGTGTAACTCATACCGTCAGCCCCGTACCTTAGGGCTAGGTTCACAACTTCCTCTGGGGTAAAGTAGTCTCCGATGACCTTATCTTGACGTGCTTGACTTATGGTCCAGTTCAAGCAGAACTTACACATGAAGTTGCAGCCAGCAGTAGAGATTGACATTACTAGCGAACCTGGATGGAAATGGCTGAGAGGTTTCTTCTCGATGGGATCCACGTTCGCAGCTGTGAGTAAACCATAAACTAGCGTGTATAACTTGCCGTCATGGTTGTACCTAACGCCGCAAACTCCGTATGACTCAGGCTGTATTACGCACCTCCTTGAACATAGGTTACACTTCACCCTACCACTGTCAAGCAGTTCCCAATGCTTAGCTTCTCTTACCCAAGGTTTCGAAAGGTCGGGTTTCTTAGGCATTCAACATCACCGGCCCACTAGGTTAAGTAGTGCTTACACAAAGGATTAAGTTATCGAGTAACACCGAATATGTCAATAAGGGGAACAGCGAAATTAGAACACAGGGGGCGAGAATGCTAGTACTAGTGTTCCCGGAGCTAGAGGACATAGGGAGGAAGGTCGCTGAGGGTCTAGGATCTCGCTTCCAAGTGATTTACAAGAAAGTGTTCCCGGATGGTGAGTCCTACGTTAGGATAGAGGCTAACGTTGAGGGCGAGGACATCGCTCTAGTGCAGACCACGTATCCTGAGCAAGATAAGAGGTTATTGGAGTTACTCTTCGCCGTGGACACCTTGCGGAACCATGGTGCACGTAGCGTCGAAGTGATACTTACTTATTTAGCATACGCACGACAGGATCGTGAGTTCCTGCCCGGCGAAGCTGTCAGTGTAAGGACAGTATTGAGGCTGCTGAGCAGTACGGGTGTAGATGTGCTCTACGTTGTAGACCTACATAAACCTGATAGCCTAAGGTACTTCGCGGGTCAGGCGAAGAACATCATACCCTCTAAGGTTTTTTCCAATAAGTTAAGGAGCATGGGTCTTAAGAACCCCATAGTCGTTTCACCTGACCTGGGAGCATCCCATAGGGCTAAGGCGCTCGCATCCGAACTTGGATGTGAATGCTTCATAATAAGGAAACATAGGGATAGGATTACCGGTCAAATAAGGCATGAGTTGCCTGAAAACATAGACGTTAGCGGGAAAGAGGCCGTAATAGTGGATGACATAATAAGCACTGGTGGTACCGTAGCTAACATAGCATCTTTCCTACGGAGATGCGGGGCCTCAGCAGTATTCGCAGTTGCGAGCCATGGGTTATTCGTTGGTGAAGCCCTACGAAAATTGAAGGATGCTGGCGTAGATAAAGTACTTACGTTGAACACGTTGGCCAATAGGATAGATAATGACTTAATAGAGTATGTGGACGTTAGCCCAGAGTTGATTGCCGTGCTTGGGGAATACAGCACTCCGTGAGGTGGTGAAGCACACATTTGAAAGACCGTGATGGAACCATGAATACATTGTCAAGGGTTAGCAAAGCGTACTTCTTCCTATCAGGAGAACATAGGACACTACCTTACTCAGAACTGATAGCGCTTAGTGAAGCCGAGCGCAAATACCTTAAGATCCATACTAAGCTGGATCAAGTAGTCATTGGTGAGTGTGATGAAGGATTCTTTGAAGTACTTAGGAGGAGGGCCGCCTTAGTGAGATATGCTGGGGTAATGTTTGGTGCTGTTGAAACAAGTGAGGGTGTGGAGGGGTTACGCAGGCTCCTGAAGGAGCATGATACGCTGAGGAACCTACCCTTCAGCCACGTAGCATTTAAGCGGGTAAAGAGGTACGGGCACAACATAAAGTATGCTGACGTGATTAACGTGATTCGAGGGACACTACGAGATGTCCCACGTTCCCCGAACGCTCCCTTAATAGACGTCATAGTGAGTGAAGGAGTCATGATTGTTGGCTATAGACTCTTCGCAAGAAGAATGCGTGAATTCGATGCGAGAGCACCGCAACGTAGGCCAGTATACCTCCCGGGGACACTCACCCCTCTCTGGAGTAGGATATTCGTGAACCTGAGTAGAGTTGGACCCGAGGGTTTGTTTTACGACCCATTCTGTGGTGTTGGGGGGTTCCTGCTCGAGGCTTGTGTTATGGGCCTTAAGTACGTTGGGAGTGATATAAGTGTACGTCACGTCACGGGGGCGGCGGAGAACCTCATGCATTATGGATGCATACCTCAGGTTTTCGTAGCTGATGCGTGTGATATGCCTGTACGGAAAGTGAGTTCCATAGGAACGGACCCACCTTACGGGAGGTTAACGCAGGTGCAGTGCAGTGGGGGACTACGGGAGTTAATGGAATGCTTCTTAAGTAAGGCGGCGGAAACCTTAATCAGTGGCGGCTACTTAGCATTCGCTCAAAGAAAGGATGTCGACATAGAAGGAATAATTAATGACGTCGGTTTAAAGGTCGTGGAAAGACACCTTAACTGGGTTCATGGAGCCTTAACAAGGGACATCTTCGTGGTGAGGAAGCCTTGAACCCTATTAGAGCAACCATATTAGGGGCGTCAGGCCCATACCCGGGAAGTGACGACCTTCCCTCCGTAATTGTTTGCTATGGAAGAACACGCCTACTGCTGGACGCTGGTGAAGGAACGCAACACAGGATACATGAGGCAGGTTTCAGTGTTGCCTCCATACGCTATATCTTGATAACGCATATGCATGGTGACCACATACTGGGCCTAATCCCGTTACTGCAGTCCAGATCACTCTCAGGCACCGAAACACAAGTGACTATCATAGGGCCTGAAGGAATACGTGATTACCTTCTAGAAAACTTCAAACTCCTGTACTTTAGACCTAGGTTCGACGTAGCTGTTATCGAGCTCAAGGGCGATGACGAGTTACGACTCTCTAATGACGTAGTGGTACAGGCAATAGAGCTTGATCACGGCATAGTTACTTACGGATACATACTCTGCTTCGGAGACAGGAGGACGCTTGCCTACATCACCGACACCCGCCCATTACCCAGGAAACTCTCCAGTATCATAGAGGAGCCTGACGTGTTAATACATGACGCAACACTCTCGTCAAACGACAGCGACTTAGCGCTGGAGTATAAGCATTCAACGGCAGCTGAGGCAGCCCACGTTGCTAAGGAGGTCAAAGCAAAGACGCTACTTCTATTCCATGTCTCGCAAAGGTATAGGCATTGTTACGAGGATCATTTAAGAGAGGCAAGGAAAATATTCAAGTACTCTTGGATAGCTAGGAAATTTATGCGTATTATGATCAAGTAATTCACCGTGGTTTTTCAGACCTTATTTAAATACTTAGGGCGGAAAGAAGCTCTAGGACTAGTGTCGAGAATCGTTAGGTGGTGACAGAGCTTGAGGCGAGTACTTATTTGCGTAACGGGAATGCCGGGATCCGGCAAATCCGTGGTTGTAGAGGGCATAGCCGAGGAATTCGGGTACCCTGTCCTAAGCATGGGCGACGTTGTCAGGGAGGAAGCGAGGCGTAGAGGCGTAAAAAAAGATCTTAAATCAATGATGGAATTCGCCAAACGTCTACGTGAGGAAATGGGTCCTGCGGCGGTTGCGGAGTTAACCTCCCGAAAGATCCGAAACATGAGTTCTGAGGTGGTTATAATAGATGGTGTGCGGAGTCTCGATGAAATCACACGTTTCTCTAAAGAGGGTTTAGTGATAATAGTTGCGGTGCATGCCTCCCCTAGAACGCGCTTCGAGAGGCTCGTGCGTAGAAGGAGACCTGATGACCCCAGTGACTGGAGGGATTTCCGGGAGAGAGACCTTAAGGAGCTAAGCTTCGGGATAGGGAGTGTGATAGCGTTAGCCGACATAATGATAGTTAACGAGGGGCGAGACATAAGCGATATAAAGAAGGAAGCGGTCTCCAAGCTAAGGGAGGAGTTAAGGAATGTTTTTGCTACAAGTGCGAAGTGATCTCAGACCAACAGAGGATCTGGAACGCGTGCTTAGATCTATTCGTAATTTGTTCGATGTTGAGCATTACGATGTTATCGACGGCATGCCTTATAAGGAAGTGGTTTGCGAGTCAAATAAAGTAGAATCACTGCTGAGATTCCACCAGGTTTTGAGGCAGGATAGGATACTCGATACGGCACGTAAAATTATGCTTTCCTCAAGGACAGGCAACAGAATAACGCTGAAACTGCACAAGCAGAGCGCGTACGCAGGCCACATATCTTTTGTTACGTATGATTCTGAGTCACCTTTGGGACCCATTAAGGTAGTCATAGTTAGCGATGACGTGGAGAGAATCATAGACTGGCTAGCGCCTAAGACAAGCAAAGGCAAGCCTTTATGGGAGTATTCAATCCCGAAGGTCTAGGGAGTAATACCTTACCGTATAGCGGTATCACAATTTTCTTAAAAATTCACTAATGGATAATACCGACGCGATACACATGAAAGCATTACCATCAAGTATGCCGTATAGGTGATTAATTATCAAGTAATACCTCCTAGTATTTAAAGGGTAGCCTATTATCTACTTGATCTGCGTAAGAAATAATCGGTGTTCTACAAGTGCCAGTAATATTCCGTTGCAAAGGATGCGGATCCATAATATTCCTGTCTCTTATACACATC
>WAOL01000093.1 GCA_015521295.1 Desulfurococcales archaeon | reverse complement strand
AGCGCATACTGGGAGCGGAACGTCCCTTATAAGGGCGAGTATTGATAGCCTCACATTGTTCGCTGTTGCTGAGAGCATCTGAACAGCCCTGCTTATTACTTCCTCATCGGGCACCTCTAGCTCAACGTCCTTGACGCCCTCGTAGATGGCTTTGAGGTCAGGGCCGCACTTGCCTCTAACCCCGAGTTTAGCTATGAGTTCGTGGAGCCGCATAATGTTATAGCACCGATATAATATTGCAGATATGTAAAGATATGCATTATTCTTACGAATTACATTTTACGGGCATTAGTCAAAAATTTTTATTCGGCCATATTAGTTCATCATAAAATTTTATAACGATTAGAGCAATAACACATATTTCCGTAGACTCTCTTCCCTAGAAGTAAGTATTTAACTGAGAGGCACTCAATAAACTTTTCAGGTATGAGCATAATGATCCCGTCGCTGACGTCCCTAGCAGCGTTAGCCGCGATGACCGTGGCGGTATCGCCCTCTGGTGCGATGAGTCCCGGTCCACTCACAGCTTCAGCAATAGTTCTGGGAGGACAGGGTCGGGGCTGGAGAGCAGGTCTTTTAGTTGCGTTAGGGCATACCTTAGCTGAGTTGCCTTATGTGATATTGCTTTGTGTGGCGTTCGGGTATGTCGGTTCTGTGCTTCAAGGATCCGTGGGTGCTATCCTAGTTATCGGTGCCGCCGTCTTCATAACGTACTTCGCGGTACTCCTGATTATGGACGCGCTCAAGCCCAACGCATCCCTTTCTCAGGACAGGTCGAGTAGCGGTAAGCAATCTTGGGTCTCAGGCGGTTTAGGGCCCGTGCTTACGGGTTTCCTCCTAACTGCTCTTAACGCGTACTTTCTGCTTTGGTGGGTTTCGGCGGGCCTCACGCTTATAGTGACTGCTTCCTCCCTGGGTGTTGTTGGGGTTGCCGTGATGTACGTTAGTCACGTGTGGCTTGATTACGCTTGGTTAGGAGCTATGGGTGAGATCGGTGGGAGGGGTACTGCGTTAATGGGCAGTAGAGGTTATAGGGTGTTCTTAGGGGTCATGGCCGTAACCTTGCTGTTCTTCGCGCTTAACATGGTGTTAGCTAGATTTGCAGGTATTTCGTTGCTTCCTTGAAGTCATACTTAATTACTTCGCATCCTTTTTTCGAGTGGCGAGGAAGACGTGTGCTTTCTGCTTAAGCATTGTTGGGAGGTGCCTACGTGGTGAGGTTAGGTAGGCGTGAGTTAATAGCGTTCATCGCGTTAGGCCTCGTGTCGTTGTTCGCTGACGTGACGTATGAGGGGGCTAGGTCCGTTCTAGGTGCTTACCTCGACGTGTTAGGGGCTGGAGCTGTTGTTGCTGGTTCAGTAGCTGTTGGGGACTTCCTAGGATACGTTGCTAGGGGTGCCGGCGGGATGCTAGCGCATAGGCTGAGGTCCAGTAAGGCTTACTGGGCGTTAGTGTTCTTGGGGTACGGAATAAACCTGTTTGCCGTGCCTGCCCTAGCCTTCGCCGGCAACTGGGAGGTTGCATTAGCCCTCATACTTATTGAGCGCATCGGTAAGGGCCTACGCACACCCGCCAGGGACACGATACTGGCTGAGGTTACTGAGGGGATGGGTAAGGGTAAGGGATTCGGCCTACATGAAGTCATGGATCAGACTGGGGCCGTAGCAGGCCCTGCCTTCGTTGGGTACGCGCTCTTTATTTCTGGCGGCATGTATTCCGAGGCCTTCAAGATGCTCTTCATACCGGCGCTCACCGCACTACTCATGCTTAGCGTAGCATTCATAAACTACCCCTCCCTTAGGGGGGTAAGTGGTGCGAAGGGAAATGAGGAACGTAGAGCGTCCCTCGGGAGGAGCTTCTGGCTCTACACCCTTGCCATGTCCTTGCTGGCGCTGGGCTTCATGCACTGGTCCCTAATAGCCTTCCACCTTAAGGCGAGTGGCGTCATGAAGGATTACGAGATAGCGTACATGTACGTGGTCGCGATGCTTGCCGACGCTGCCGTAGCTTTCCCTGCAGGTTACCTCTACGATAAGTTCGGCCCGAGAACCCTGATCATCGCGCCCTTCCTGGCCCTCGTGGCACCAGCGACGCTTCTGTGGCCTGGCTTTGGTGGGGTAAGTGCTGTGCTTATTGCTGCTGGGGTTTGGGGCGTGTTAATGGGGCTTTACGAGACTAACATGAGGGTGACCGTGGCGGACGTGGTGCGGCCCGAGTTACGTGCATACGCTTACGGCATGTACGGAATGATATTCGGTGTTTCGTGGGCTGCCGGTAACGCGTTAATGGGGGCGCTCTACCCTATCTCGACCTACGCTTTGCTCGCGTTCATAGCGCTTGTTGAGGCGACGTCACTCGCTACACTAACCCTGTTTTTGAGGGGCTTCCGTACCTCCTGAAGGCTATTTTCTCGATACCCATTAACGACACTATTAGTCCGTAGACACCTACGAGTAACGCTATGATACCTGCCAACACTCCGGTGAGAAATCCCACACCAGCAACTAAGCCTATCAGACCGCCCGGGTTCGGCAGGCCGAGCACCTGAAGTAAGTGCACGGCACTAACTACACGTGAAGCACCACCCACGATTACCGCTAGCGAACCCATGAGTAGCACCGCATACCCCCAAGCCCTAACGTTACGGAATAGCTCACCCTCCGGATTCACTAGCTTCAGTAGGAGCGGTGCCAGCAACGCAATTCCCACCACTCCTAAATGCGCGTTCATTAGGGGTGAGGCGCCAGCGAACCCAGCGATAAGTAAGCATATTGACCCAGTAACCAGGATTATTAAGTAGGGCATATCTCCCCTCCTCACGCTCTCCAGCGTCATATACGTTGTTACGGCACCTACAACCTCAAGAATGCCCGTCCCAACACTTAGTACTAGGATTGACACTATGCCCCGTAGCAGCAACGTGAAGAGGAGGACACGGCACGCCGTAATGATGCGTGCCTCCTCCCTAAGCTCTTCAAGGCCTGGGATCCTACCCTCTAGCGCGTAAGGCACTATTAAGGCCACCGCGTAGAGCTGCACTAAGTCCGAAACAAATCCTAGAAGCCCTGCAAGAGGTAGTGTCGCCGAAAAGTACCTCGAGTGGAGGATATAAACCAGCGTGTAGGTAATGTGAGCTGAGAAATATGTTAATACTTCAAGGAAGGCCGCTACGGTAAAGCCCAGTAACGCCAGCTTACGGTAACCAACTCCTGAGTAACTTAGGTAATCGGTACTAGTATCGTGCACCCGCATCCCGCCAGCCCCGCCACTCGCCATTACAATCTTAAAGTTAGTTACTAATGTGCTCCCTATAAGGATTATTTGTATAGTTAATACACGCTCCCCTTAAAATCATCGATTCCTTGATTAAGCCCTTCCATCATACTCTGTAGGGTAAACCAGGTGTACCCACATCCCAAGTCGTTGGCTAAGAGAGCCCTCTACTTGATGGCGTCCTCGGTAATCGATGCTAAAGAAGTTGATGAGGTGCTGGTGCTTGATCACGGTATTGCTAGGCTTCCCGCCCAACTTCCTTTGGAGGCTGCTGAGGTCGTTGCCGTAGTTCCTCAGACCAACGTCCGTGAGGGTGCTGAGCGCGTTATTTACGTTTCCACTAATAGGGTTGGCTTAGCTTACCTTAATGGGAGGCTTCTCCAGGGTTTTGGCAAGTACCACGAGCTCATATGGTTAGGGAGGGAATCCTCGGCACTGGAACTCAAGCTTAAGTTCTTCAGAACAGGGTTCCTAGGCTCCCACGCCGATCCCCCTAAGCTGGGAGGACTGACCCACGCCACCATACTTAAGGATGGGTGGGTGTTAGGGCTTAAAGTACTACACCTCATTGAGGCGGCAGAAGCAATACGCGGTGTCAAGCCAGAGGTTAGTAAGGAGCTACTGAATTTAGTCAGGGACGCCCTAGATAAGGCATACGTTGAGGCACCACCGCTTCACGGATTAAGCTTCGTCATGGAGGTAGTGGATCCCTCCCTAGCCTCATTCCCTCCCTCAACGGACGAGTTACGCTTAATGATGAGGGAAAGACCCGGCGCCTTAGTTGAGGCGGGCTTCAGGTGCATTGATGAGGGAGAGTTACTGAAGGGCGTTAGGGAAGGTCTGCAGGTACTGGCTGAGAGGCTTAAGGAATTAAGGAGGAAGTGGTGGAAGGAAGGCAAGGTTCACGCGGTCGCCATATCACACCTGGATGCGGCGTGGCTCTGGCCTTACTCTGAGGGTAGGTTAAAGGCTATTCACACGTTCGCTAACGCGTTGAGACTCCTCAGTGAGTTCAGGGACCTAACGTACGCTCAGAGCTCGCCGCAGTACTACAAGTGGGTTAGGGAGGCGGAGCCTGACCTACTGGGGAAGGTGCGTGAGGCCATTAGAAAGGGCGAGTGGGAAGTTGTTGGAGGTATGTGGGTTGAGAGTGACGCTGTCCTACCTGGGCTAGAATCCATGGTTAGGCAGTTCTACTACGGTCAGAGATGGTTTGCGCGGGAACTAGGTGTTAAGGCGTCCATCGCGTGGCTGCAGGACTCCTTCGGCTTCAACCCCATACTACCTCAGATAATGAGGCTGGCCGGCATCAAGTACTTCCTAACGCATAAGCTTGAGTGGAGCACCTACAACAGGTTCCCCTACACACTCTTCAGATGGCGCGGGATCGACGGGAGCGAAGTATTAGCCGCTCAGCTAGGGCATGCGTTCGTTGAGACCGTCACTGCTGAGCGCCTGCTTAGTGCTTGGAGGGAACACAGCGTTAAGGACGTCTTCCCTAAGGCCTTAGTGATTTTCGGGTACAGCGATGGCGGGGGCGGCCCTAACGAGGAGCAGGTGCTGAAGCTCAAGACCTTAGCGGAGGCGCCTGTGTTCCCTGAGGTTGAGTTCGGCAGTACTGAGGAGTACTTCAGGGAAGCTGAGAAGTTCTATAACTCCCTACCAGTGTGGTTCGGTGAGCTTTACCTGGAGGCGCATAGGGGGGTGTTCACCACTAACTTGAGGTTGAAGAAGCTCGTGTTTGCTCTCGAGACCGCGTTGCGTCATGCTGAGACCGCGTGGTCGCTGGTGCACGTCCTCGGGGCTGAGTACCCTGAGGAACTCTTGGATGACTTATGGGTGACCTTACTCAGGAATGAGTTCCATGACGTTCTATGCGGTACGTGCACTACTGGAGCCCATGAGGAGGCTTACGCGGAGCTTGAGGAGGCTCTGAGGGAGGCACGCGCGCTACTGGCCGAAGGTGTCCGCAGGCTAGCTGAGCTGACGGGCAGGAGAGGGTTAATCGCCTTCAACCCATTGCCTTGGGGTAGGACATCATTCGTTGAGGTTCCCGAAGGCGTAGCGAGGGCCTGTAGGGAGGCTCAACCACTCGGTAACGGCAACGTGCTTGTGACTGTGAATACCCCTCCCTTAAGCGTTGTTGACTTGAGTGAGTGCGTGAGTGTAGGGGAAGTCAGCGTGGGCGTGGATAATGAGGGTGTCGTCATCGAGAATGAGTTCTTCAGAGCTGTTCTGATGAGTGATGGGCGCCTAGTTAGCTTCTTCAGTAAGGAGCTGGGAAGGGAGATGCTTAGGGCGCCTAGTAACGTGATTGTCGCGTACGATGATAAGCCTAGGGAGTGGGATGCTTGGGAGATTGATGAGGACTACGATAAGCTCTCATGGGTCGTTAATGACAGGGCAACCAACTCTCCTGAGGTGCTTGAGGCTGGACCTTTAAGGGTGCGTGTTCGCTTTAGGTGGCGCTTCAGGTCCTCGGAAATCATTGAGGACGTCATCGCTTATGGTGGGAGGAGGGAGCTCTTGTTCAATATTACGTTCAGGTGGCGTGAACGCAACATCATGCTTAAGGCTTGGTTCGATGCTGACGTCAACGCGAGCCACGCGCTATTCGATGTGGGTGCAGGGTACTTGGAGAGGGCTACCCACACCAATACTAGCTGGGAACGCGCTAAGTACGAAGTATTCAAGCATAAGTGGGTTGCACTGGAGGATGACCAGGCATTATTCGCGGTTATATCCCACGAGAGGAACGGCGTTACCGTGAGGTTCAGTAAGGTGGGCTTAACACTGCTTAAGTCACCCACCTTGCCGGACCCCATTGTTGACAGTGGTGAGTTAAGCACTTACTACGCCATCACGTCCCTCCCCAGTAACGGTAAGCTACTCCTGACCCGGCTAGCCTACGAGGTGAGTAACCCAGTACGTGTCGTAATAGCGCCAGGTACTCGTGAGGGTAACGGTTTGAGGACTGGCTACGTACTGAGGGTTGATGGCGACGTGATCGTTGAGAACGTGAAGAAATGCAGTGGCTCAGATAAGTGCTTGGTGCTGAGGATGTATAACCCCTTGAATAAACCTGCTAAGGTCACGCTCCGTTTCGGGATCCCTGTCGTTGATGTGTGGGAGTGTAACCTCCTTGAGGATAAGGTGCGTGAGGCGCGGGTTCAAGGGACTGAAGTTAACCTAGCATTTAAGCCCTTCGAGATTAAGTCTGTGCGCGTGGCTTTCCAAGCAAATACTGTGCGGGGGCCTTGAGGGCTTACCTGCTTCTCCCTTCCCTACGAGTCACTGCGCGGATCACTGCAATGCCGATTAACGCTGTTATCGCCATGGCAATCCCAGAGAGGAAGTAAGGGAAGTACTGCGGCGGTATCGGCAGATTCCATGAATTACTCTCTGTTAAGGGTGGGGTTTGCGAGGCTAATGTTGGAGAGGCTGTTCGCGTGGTTGATGCATTGCTTGGGAGGAACTCACCGTTGTCTGCGTATACTACGGCGGTGTTCCATGGGCCTAAGGTCACTACGTAGGCTGGCCGGGCGGTCTCGTTAGCTATGAGCACGTACTTACTGATCCTGCTAGCGTTCTTTAGTTCCCTATGCTTACCGAGTATAGCTCTCACCTCATCTACACTCACCTTGAACATGAGTGCGTTCCTTCCGGCATGGATTATCGCCGCCTTAACTAATGGATAATCATTGAATACATTGAATGCTAGGACAGGCTTAACGAAGTAAGTGCTCCACGAGAGCATTGCCGGGATTATGGATGGTTTCGTAGGCTCGATGAAAGCGACGGGCGTACCGTTAATATGTATTTGGAACCCTATTATCTCGACATTACCGTCACTTACCGCTTCTCGAGTGAGTTCATTGTAGAGCGCCTTTACCTCGGAGAGCACTCTGTCGCCAAGCCCGTAGACTAGTTTGCCAGACTCCTCCGATGCTTGCCCGTTGATAGTTGCTTCAATGCCTACGGGGATTGCTACGCCGTCCACTAGCGCCACCAACACGCTTATGTCGACGCCTCCGGCGGACCATTCCACTACGTATGTTGGGAACCCTGATAA
>WAOL01000092.1 GCA_015521295.1 Desulfurococcales archaeon | reverse complement strand
GGTTATAGGCGCATCATTGCTTAAACGCTAGGTCACTCTAGGTGATTTTCCCAAACAAATATTAATTAACACGTTACTGAGCAGTGCAAGCACAGCTGAGAGAACCGCAACCCATAACACATTACTAAATATCCTTGGGAATGAAAGCGCTAAACCGATGCCCACAAGTAGAGGAACGGTTGCCGCGATAATGATGATCGTTGCTCGAAGGAAAGCCCTCGACGCGAGCTTAGCGATCATTAGTGAGAGCAAACGGATCACTAGATAAGGTAGCGCTACTGCGGTAAGGGCTTTGCCAAGCACTATCACTAGCCCTAGGTAAACGCCGTAAGTAATGATAGGGGTTAGGAATTGAGCTAACGCGTACACCCGCAGAATCCTGATACCTCTAGGGATCATTACCGCGTAAGCCCTATTACTAAGTAATGAGCACAGCAAGTCAATGGGTACTGATGCTAGCAGGGCGCCAGCAAGTAACGCTACGCCGGCATTAGCCGTCGAGTGCAGAGCGCTTAGCGTGAAGTACGTCGCGAACGGGAGAGCCATCCCTGATGCTACTCCCGCCACTTTAACTGGTAATAAGTGTTGATTCCTACTACTTACTAGGAGGACCACGTTAACCCACCCACTAAGTAATGCCGCAATGATGTTCCCAGTAAGTAATGCCATGAAAACAAAGTAGGGACTCAGAGAACCCACCAGCCCGAAGTATGTGGCACCAGCAACGGCAGCGAGAATCCCCCACTTAGCGATGGTCGTGCCAGCACCCTCAAGCCATGCCGGCATGCCCACTCTCACAGCGTCCTTAATTTCGCCAGCGTCCCATACTCTAGGCCTCACACCTTTCCAAGTAGCGTACCCGACCCCCATAGCAAGGGTAAGGAGTGAGCCGGCTAGGAATGACTCAAAGCATGGTTGCGGACTTACGGCACCCCTCCACATAATGTAGAGCAATGTGTACCTAACGAAGTTGCTCAGGAGCACCACCCGGAAGTACGCGGCGTCATCAAGAAGTAGAGCTGGTAGCTGTGCTGGGAGGGAAGCAATGGAGGAGAATGCAAGCATCGATGCCCACAAGAAAATATCAACGCGAGCCACGATCCAAGAGACTAGTAATGCAGTACCCACCGCACTGGCTAGCAAGGCATTCAACGCTACGGAAGACCAATAGAGCTTGCTGAACCTAATTGCCCCCTTCTTCCCCAGCTCCATGTACGTCCTTAGGAGGAACCTTACCCCGTGGTTCGTTGGTGGTTCAGCAACGGGCCTAAGCAGAGACGCTACCGAGACAGCGAGTACCACAGCGGTAATGGATTCAGGGGTGGCGTTAACTAATGTTAAGGTAGCTACCAGCCAGTATGTAGTGACCATTAAGACGTCAAGCACTGAGAGTATTTGCACTTTAATGTACTTGCCGGCAAGCATGCTTTCCTCTGTTAAAGCTTGCAATTCTTCGAACCAATTAATTCATTAGGTCATGTCATTAAAATTAGTCGCTTACCACCCGAGAGGGAGTGTAGTTTTTTTGTGTCGCCAGCACATTCTACTAGGTGAACCGCTTATTGCCAGGTATGGCTCCCTTAAAAGACAGGCGTATCTGGGAGCACCCGATACTCACCTTCAAGCGCGGAAGGCGTATTAAGTTCTACTTCAACGGTAACATTGTTGAGGGTTACGAAGGAGAAAGCATTGCCGCAGCACTCTACGCTGCCGGATACGATGTCTTCAGCCGCTCCCCATATAAGGGGAGGGCTAGGGGCGCGTTCTGTATGATAGGCAAGTGCAGCTCATGCTTCGCTATCGTGGATGGGGTGCCGAACACTAGGACATGCGTTGAGCCTGTCCGCGACGGTGTTAAGGTGGAGTTCCAGGAGGGACTCGCCGAAATACCGTCCGCTTCGGGAGGACTTGAAGGTAAGGATGAGGAGGTTATTGAGGGTATCGATGTTCTCGTCATTGGTGGCGGGCCAGCAGGCTTGGCGGCTGCCATAGCTGCGGCGAAGCATGGCTTAAGTGTGCTGATAGTTAACGAGCACTTCAAGCTAGGCGGGCAACTAATCAAGCAGACCCACAAGTTCTTCGGATCTAAGGACCTCTTCGGCGGGCTAAGAGGTTTCCAGGTGGCCGAGGAGTTAGAGAATAAGGTAAGGTCGATGCGTAACGTTAGGGTACTCCTTCAAGCTACTGCCTACGGGTTCTTCAGAGACGGATGGGTAGGGATAGCAGGTAAGGACAGGCTATACAGGGTTAAGCCACGATTCGTCATAGCCGCTCCCGGAGCGGCGGAGAGACACTTGGCGTTCCCTGGGAACGACTTGCCCGGTGTGATGGGTGCTGGCGGGGCGCAAACCCTAATGAACGAGTACGGCATACTGCCCGGAGATGAAGTGCTGGTTGTTGGGTCAGGCAATGTTGGTGTGATAGTCTCGTACCAACTCCTCCAAGCGGGAGCGAAGGTTAAGGGCATCGTGGAGATACTGCCGTACATTGGCGCGTGGTTCGTGCACGCCGCTAAGATCAGGAGATACGGCGTCAAGGTCTACACAAGGCACACGATTAAGGAGGTTTGGGGGAAGGACAGGGTCGAGGGGGCAACCATCGTTAGAGTTGATGAGCACTTCAAGCCCGTGCCGGGAAGCGAGATTGACATACCCTGCGACCTCGTCCTAATAGCCGTTGGTCTCACCCCCGACACAAGGTTACTGGCGCAGGCAGGCGCGGTAGTCACATGGGTGCCGGAACTAGGGGGCTTAGTCCCCATAAGGACTAAGTACCTCGAGACGTCCGTCCCCGGACTCTTCATAGCCGGTGATGCGTCCGGCATAGAAGAGGCAACCACAGCAATGATCGAGGGAGAGATAGCTGGGCTCTCCACTGTAGTCAGGGCTGGTGCCGACGGTGCGGACAGCGCCGCCGAGCGTAGGGAAGCCCTGCTTAAGTTCCTATGGGACGAGTACAGAGCGTCACCAGTCGTTGCTAAGGCTAAAGCAGGTAAGCTCAAGGTAACTGTGAGTGAAGACGAAATGGAAAGGATTAGGGTAAGTAACCCACCACCCGTAGGGTTCGGTGCGTGAGGTGATGATCATGGGTTCGGGCGTACCCTCCTATAAGGAAACAGGCATAATTACTGTGGAGGAACTCAAGCGCTTAGGCCTGATGCCCCCTGAAGAGCGCCTAGCTCGAGGCCCTGTCGCGATACCTGAGTGCCCTGAGGAAATACCGTGCAATATCTGCGTGGTCTCATGCCCGCAACACGCGATAAGCATCGAGGGCATTAAGGGCTTACCAAGGATAGATTGGGACAAGTGCATCGGTTGCGGAGTATGTGTGGCTAAGTGCCCGGGATTAGCGATATTCGTGGTTGACTTGTCCAAACCAGGTGAGTACGCGTACGTAACGGTTCCCCACGAGTTCCTCCCAGCACCTAAGGTTGGCGACGTCGTTGACCTGCTCGGTAGGGACGGTGAGGTCGTTGGTGAGGGAGAGGTGGTCAAGGCTTGGGAGACAAACAAAACTTGGGTAGTCACGGTACGTGTTCCAAAGGGACTCGCGATGGAGGTGAGAGGGATATGGGTGAGGAGGTGAGGAAACACCCCATAATAATATGCAGGTGCAGAGACGTCACATTAGACGACGTGCTAAAGGCGATCGACGAGGGATGCGAGGATTTAGAATGCGTTAAGAGGCGCTTAGGTCTCGGCATGGGGCCCTGCCAGGGAAGGACGTGCATACCCCTAGTAATAGGGATTATGGCGAGGAGGCTAGGTAAGAAGCCCGATGAATTACTCATACCCAAGCCCAGAGCTCCCGTAACGCCGATACCGGTATCCCTCTTCCTCAAGTCAGTGGACGTTAAGGATGAGGGTAAAGGAGGTGATGAGAATGCGTGAGGAGGTAGAGGTACTCATTATTGGTGCCGGCATATCAGGCTTAGCTACAGCGTACTCACTCCAGAAGAGGGGTGTTAAGGACATACTAATTCTTGATAAGTCATATATAGGTGCGGGATCCACTGGTAGGTGCGCCACCGGCATAAGGGCTTCCTTTACCTCCAAGGAGCACGTCGTCCTCATGAAGCATGGCATTGAATTATGGAAGAAATACGCTGCGGGCGAACTAGGGCAGGCAGGGCTTTACTACGACCAATCCGGCTACGTGTGGGTGGCGACACGCGATGAGAGCGCAGAATTCTTCGAGAAACTAGTGAAACTCCATAACTCGTTGGGCGTGAATACAAGGATCATAGGGATTGATGAACTGAAGGAACTAGTACCTCCCATGAGAGTAGAGGGTGTTGCAGGAGCTATGCTTGACCCAACAGCAGGGAAGTCCTACCCATTCGACACGGTATTCGCTTTCCTGAAGCTTGTGAAGGAACGCGGTGCTGAAGTAGTTACGAGGGTTAAGGTAACGAAGATACTTGCCTCCTCAGGGAAGGTTACTGGAGTGGAGGTAGAGGGAGGTAAGACCATCAAGGCCTCCACAGTCGTCGTTGCTGCTGGCTCCGGAAGCCGGGAATTACTAGGAAGTGTGGGGGTGAAGCTACCGATAGAGAACATACCTAGACACGCCCTCATCACGGAGCCATATAAGGAGGCGTTCAAACCCTTAGTAATAGACTGGGACACATCTGGTGTCCCCTACATAGTTCAGTCGAAGGAGGGAGGATTCTTCATGGGTCGCGACGTTGAGGAGAGACCGGAGCTCCCGCTCACATCGCAACGCATAGACTTCATGCCTAAGGCAGTGAAGCCCCTGGCGAAGTTCTTCCCATGGCTAAGAAATATTAGGGTTCTGAGGTACTGGATAGGTTACTACGTAACAACCCCTGACCATCACCCTATCTACGGGCCTGTTAATGAGGTGGAAGGCCTCTACGTGGCGACAGGATATAGCGGGCACGGATATATGATGGGGCCCATAACTGGGGAGCTACTGGCGGAATGGATACTCAACGGAAAGCCGCACATACCTGAAGCAAGGAACTTAACGCTAGATAGATTCGAGAGAGGCGCGCTCATAAAGGAGCTAGCGGTAGTGGGGTGACGAGGGTTAGGGGAAATAATATATCGGTCGATATGGATGGGAGCTAGGTGAGATATTGAGTGCTGGCGCAACAGCTGTTGTAGCGGCAGGTGCTGCGGCATCCTCAGCTCAAGCAACGGCATTAATATACGCGTACCTAGTAATGACCCCTCAGCAATTTGTTAATGCCGTGAATCAAGCGGAACGCAAGCCAGTAATTGTCGTTGAGGTCGAGAAGGACGAGGGCATAATAAATAAGAGAAAAGCATACATCTACGCCCTAAGCCTTGGCGGGCTAATGGCTGTAACGAAAACCTCTCAGCCACTCCCCCTACCCTCTAACGTCAAGGTAATCAAGGCGGAGAAGATAATCCTACCGCATCCCTGCCTTACTTACCTAAACCGGGTTGAGAATCAGAAGTAGTGGTGCTCTAGCCGGTAAATTTTTCTTTCCATAAAATCACCAAGATACTTGAGCTAATAACCCTCATTTGAAAGTGTTTTCTAATCCTCGACATTAAGGGTTATGCGTATTAAGACTCCCTTACCTTAATTCACGGTGCTTCCGGTGAGGCTCTTTAGCAGGGGACGCAGAGATAAGGAGGCTGAGCGCGCATCATCAAGCTCTGTTGAGGTGCGGGTAGACGGCGAGTTAAGGAAGATTCTTGAGTATTTCATGGAATCTGAAGGCGTTTCCTCCATGTCAGAGGCAATCACTAGGTTAGTTAAGATGGGATATAGATACTGGAACATGAAGTCTCAATACGGTGATGACCTAAGCGATCGTGAGTTGTGGGATATTAGGTTCAGGTTGCTTAAGCTCGAGAGCGGTTACCTAC
>WAOL01000091.1 GCA_015521295.1 Desulfurococcales archaeon | reverse complement strand
CCTAATAACTACCTCACGAAACAATATCCCTTCCTCAACAACTACTAATACATAACAACCCTTAAGTCCTTAAAGCCTTGCAACTTAGGATAGCGTGCCGTTTTCTCCCTAGGTGTTCATTTCATTTATTTTATATTTAGATTCATGGTCTTACCTAGGGAGTTCCGCCTCGCCTAGAGGGCTCGCCCCTGCGCAGGGCTCATCCCGTGGGGTCATGGGCGGCTGTCGAGCCCAACGGCACGAGGCTCCCATCTAGGCTTAAGGTCCTACGGGGCTCGGAGCGCTGCTTCCATCACCCCTAATCAATAAATAGCTCAGCCACCAACCCACATAAACGTTCCCTCTAACCAACAAGATACTTCCTGCCCCAAAATGATGCGTTGAGATGAGTGAAGTGTTAGTTGTCTATGGCGGGCCCGCGGGGACTTGAACCCCGGACAACCGGCTCCGCAGGCCGGCGCCCTATCCTGGCTAGGCGACGGGCCCTCGAGATAATTCGTTGCTTAGGGATTTAAAGATGCTATTCTTTTGGGTCGATGATTGAGTGATAAGTTATCCGATGTAAGCTTCGCGGGAAAGTATTGTGATGTTAGAATTCCCGTTATTCGAGGGGTGTGACACCTTACTTTCCTCTACTTTTGATCTAGCGCCTTGAGTGCTGCCTGAGCCATGTCTAGTATTACTTCCCTTGGGTTCTTTGCCTTCATTACTGCGGACGCTACTAGTACACCGAGCGTGCCTAGCTTTATTGCAGCCTCCACGTCTTCTCCCTTGGTTATTCCGGCACCTGTCAATATTACTACATCTTTGCTAACTTTACGAACACGTTCCACAGTACCTGTGATTATCTCGGGTTTTGCCTTGGAGACAGGTATACCCGTTCCTATGAGTTCCGGCGGCTCGACAGCAACCATTTCAGGCTCCAAGGCAGCGACTGCGGCTGATACTTCTGGCGTGTTAGCACACACTAATGTCCTGACACCGAGTTCCTTAGCTTTCTTGACTACGTAGTCAATTTGATCTATCCTTATCCTGTTCTCGCTGTGGTTGAGCATTACTCCAGCCGCTCCTGTGTCCTTGATTATCTCTAGTGGTATGTGACCAGTTACGGCACCTAGCTTGACTGCGTCAGCGTGTTGTGCGAATACCGGGATTTCCACTGCTTGAACTAGGGTGCGGAGTTCTGTGAACGGTGGGATTACTATTATCTCGACCTGGAAGCCAAGTTCCTTGGCTACGCTCTCTGCCTGTTTCGCAATATCTAAGGCGGCCTTACCAAAGGATGTGGGGTACGCCTTGTAGTTTATTGCCACGATTGGTTTCAAAGGGTTACACCTCCGCTACAGTTAGTGTACGTGTTTGCCTGCCGTGATGAGTGTGTTAGTCAAAAAGTTGCTTCTCTACTCCTGACTCTGTTTTCCCTTTACTCGTGGGTTGATAGGAGTGATGTCTCTATCTTGGGTTTCTTGGCTTTCGGCTCGCCAGCCACCTTCTTGAACCTATCCTTCAGCTTCTCTAGCACACCAGGTAGCGTTGTATACTCCATTTCTTCAGGTCCTAGCCTGTGCGGCATGAATGGTCCGTGCCTCCTCATGTAGTCGGCGATTAGCTGCGCCATCCTCCTGGTCTCGTCGAATGCTACGTCGTCGAATAGGTCTGCCGGACCTATTAGCCTACCGTTCTTTATCTGGAAGCCTAGCCCTACTAGCCTTGGCGGGCCGTCGAACCTAGTGCACTTCGCGTACCTCTGCGGGACAGGCATTAGTGGTCCGTGATGTGATCCTCTCATCCAGCCAGCCACTAGGTGTGGGAAGCTGAAGGGCTCAATCACTTCTCCGAGGGCTGGGAATCCTGACTGTGCCCTAACTATAGCTACTGGGTCATCCTTGCCTATGTACTGACCAGCTATTAGGTTTAGACGCTCTACGCTAACCACAGCTGCTATTTCACCGTCTGACTTCCTGTAAATCCTCCTGATTATGAACCTGCTTGGGGTGCCTATGAGGGCTAGGATATCATACATCTCCTCGGGAGCGGCCAGCTCCACAGACTTGCCCTCGAACACGTCGAATATCTCAAACTTGAAGCCCTTGTGGAGCTTGGGGTCAATTACTAATCCCGCAGTGCTGAATGGGTCCGCGAATATACGGAAGAGCGGCAGGTTAAATGCACCTGGCTCTGTCTTGTCAGCCATGAACACCACTACGGGCTCTGCAGGCCTCTCAACGAACTCCATCTCAGCCACGCCTGGGCCTAATCCCCTCACGTTCCCCGAGAACGCGTCTGTTAGGAGATCCTGACCTGCCGCGTATAGCCCGAGTTCCTTAGCAACCTTAGCTGCTTCCTTGAATGCGTTCCATGCTAATTCATGAACCTGAGGCGCATCGACGCCATGACGATGAGTCATGATGAGCTCTAGGTCGTCACCTACGTTAGTCACGTAGAAGTCTATGATTATGCCCTTGCTCTTCGCTTCGGCTAGGACCTTAGTTGCCGCAGCAATCGTCTCTGGGTGCACAACGTGGTGACCCGCTAGTGAGCCTATGTCAGCCTTTATTACGGATATCGTGGTTTTAGGCTTTTCGGACATTGTTGATTCACCATGCTTACACTTGAGGAGCCGTTTAAAAACTTAATGAAGTTGTTGTAATAACTTGAAAATTATTAATTTCGTCATATCCTAATGACGCATATTTCGTAATAATGTTATTAATTAATTTAGGTGAATCATTTTAGCTACTGGGAATATAATAGTACTCACCCATTGATTTTTGTTTCCTATCAAGGTAGGAACCTGGCTTATTTACTCTAGGCCTTCCTGTTTTTAAATCCCTCCTAAATGTGACGCCTACTGCCTTGAGGAAAGCATTCATACCTTTTCGTAAATCAGTAGGCTTGCATGCCCTGCCGTATGATCCGGGTTCTCCATTAAACACCATTACACGATCGGCTACATAGTCTATTACTGCAACATCGTGATCAACTAGGAAAGTGACGGTTTTCCTAGTCTCGCTAACCCTCTTTATGGCTTTTGCTACTGTTAATCTCTCTTCGACGTCTATGTAGGCCGAGGGTTCGTCTAGCAAATATATGTCTGCTTCCTTAGCTAGGGTAACTGCTATGGCGAATTTCTGTAACTCACCTCCACTTAAGCTGGCTATGCTTCTGTCCTGTAGCCTATGTAGCCTTAATCTACGTATAACATCAACCTGAAACCATTCACTACTCGCTATCCCTTCCTTAGTTAGCTCGTTTAATGCCTCACCCACGGTGCTCCACGGGAAGTGTCCTGCCCGGATGTACTGCGGTTTGTAACTTATGCGTAAGCCCTCCGTTACGGCTACGCCTTCATCAGGTTTGAGGTCACCCGATAATAATCTGATGAACGTTGTCTTGCCTATGGCGTTGGGTCCTAACACACCGATGACCTCACCCTTGTATGCCTCTCCTTCCTCAACCTCCAGTACGAACTTCCCTAGCCTTTTTCTCATTGGTAACCATGTGATGTATATCGTCTTCCCTTTCTCATCTTTTTCGGGAGCATGCGTGTGGAATATTATAGGTTCCTTACGTATACGTATGTTCTCTGCTGGGAGGAAGCCTAAGAGGAAATGATTAATGCCAGAGCCCACGGCATAGACCTTAGAGTAGATACCGTAGGCTCCAGGCTCACCATAAACTACGGCTACGTAATCCGAAATATAATCAAGAACAGCTAAGTCGTGCTCAACCACTATCACGTAACTATTTTTCGGAATGTAATTCCTGATCACCGATGATATACTTAACCTTTCTTTCACATCTAAGTAGCTTGATGGTTCGTCGAAGAAGTAAGCTGAAGCATCTCTTAATAATGCTGCAGTTATAGCAAACTTTTGTAGCTCGCCTCCACTTAAGTTTGAGACCTTGCTATCCAACATCCCTTCGAGGTTCATTTCTCTTTTTAACTCATTTAGCAGTCCACGTTCATCTATTCTTGTGAGTATCTCTCTGACTATGCCTTTAACGTACTTCCTTATGAGGTCCACGTGCTGAATCTTATGCACGGCACGTATCTCACCGCTAACTAGTTTCCTGAAGTACTGGTAGAGCTCTGTTCCTCTGAAGTACTTCAGTACCTTGTCCCAGTTCGGCTCCTCTTCATACCTACCTAGGTTAGGTATTAACTCGCCTGATAATATCTTAATGGACGTGGTCTTGCCTATTCCATTCTTCCCTATGATTCCAACAACAACACCCTGCTGAGGTTGCGGTAATCCGTAAAGCTTGAAGGCATTCGGCCCATACCTATGTACGACTCTCTTCTCTAGGTCATCTGGCAGATTCACTATCGTTATTGCCTCATAAGGACATTTCTTCACGCAAATTCCGCAGCCAACGCACACTTTCTCATGTATTAAGGCTTTTCCACCAACAATTTCAGAAAGTTCTATTGCCTTCCCGCCACTGCGGTTTATCGGGCAGAACCTAATGCATTCCTTGCCGCACCTATGGGGTTTGCAGAGGTCGTGATCCACCACAGCTATTCTTACCATTCCGCCCCACCCAAAGCACTGTTAACCATACATTGATTTACTTTATTTTCTCCTGAAACCACGTTTAAAATCGCGGATGATGAGTGGTGACGGCAACGACCGGTGAGTGACGGACAAAGTTCTGACGCATTGATTTATGATCGTTCTCAACACCTTAAGGTCTCGAATTAAACGTTATGCATTTTTAAGTTCGAGGTGAGGAGGGAAAAACAAAAGGGATTACCACTCCTCCTCTTCCCACTCTTCCTCCTCTTCCCACCACTCCTCTTCTTCTTCCTCCCACTCCCATTCCTCCTCGAGCATGGCTATTCACTCAAGTCCTCATTACGTATAATGGATTTAAACATTTCCAGCATAGAATGCTTAACTCGCTAATGAAACTTCACCGTAATTTTTCTATTCGTTCAATGCAGTATTACGCGAGTCACTCACCTTGATGATACAGCACCGAAGTACGCTATCTTCGTTAATATGGATTTAACTAAGTAATCGTTGCGACCTTCCATATATTGAACCGCCTCAATCCCACCGTGAATTCCATATACCTTATTTGCAAGCACACTAAGATCACCTTCAATACCTTTTACTTCGTCACATATCACGCCTTTTTGACGCAAGTCTCTAATTAAAGATGAGGCTTCCTCACCCAAGCCCGGCAATCTTATCTCAATAGCAACAACTTCATTCTTCCAGTACTTGTTGATAAGCTTCATGACATCCCTTATTTGGCGGGTTGCGAAAAGATTAAGTAAGAATTGAATTGGGACGTGCTTGCTGATGTTTGTTCCGTTTTCGAAGGACTTATATGTTAGGAAGGCAGCAAGCTTCATGACCTTCTCGTCGGGAAGTAGGGCTTTAGGTAATAAGACTATGAAGTTCTTGGGGTTGCCCCGTAGATCACGGATAACCTTCTTTGCCACGTTAATGTATGGTGCCCTTATGACGCAGAACGATATTGAGATTCCTGAGATATTCCTTTCCAATTCCGCCACATCGTTGAGTTCTAGTACTCTGCTCAGGGTTCTCAACCTCCGTGAACAACAGGAACTATCGCTATTATATCCCCGCATTTTAATACCGCGTTTCCACCCCCGAGTAGTGCGTAATCTACATTGTTTATGAATAACAGGAATGAGGGCTTGAGTCTCCCTCTTTCATCCAATATCGTTGTTAGGTCGTCGTATTCCCTTACTAGTAGTCTTAGGAATTCTGCCACAGTTATTGGGGACTTAGGTATGCTTACCTTAATTATGTCCTTGCCTGTAGCCGCCCTTAAGCTACCTATTAACTTAACAGCGAGTTCGCACTTCTCAGTACCCCCCTCTCCATGTTTACTGCAGGAAGACGTCATTTTCTCTCACGTTTCCTTGCTTTCTCCTAAATGAGGAGGAACTTTACTCCTTGTAGGTAGAGATCCCAAGTTGCATGAGTGCGTAGTCTTGTAGTCCCGTTCTTTTACTGCTGTACTTGGGATTCCTCCCTAGCTCTAAGCTTAGCTAAGTGTGTTAAGTATCCTGCGATTTGATTCCTTAATTTCTTAGATTTTAGGTACACGTATTTCTTTACTAATTCCTTGTTCTCTTCGAAATTTGTGCTGACCTCATCTGGGTATAATTCCAGCAGGCGGCGAGCAGTCCTCTTCACCAGCGACGTCCTGACCTTCCCCATCGCCAAGACCTAGATAAGTAAGGTACCCCTGTTTTTAAGCTATTTGCCCGTTTTCCGTCTTTAAAGTTTATATAGAAGTGGATCAAGAGTGAATCAAGGGGTTAACTATGTCGGCTAAAGGGATAGTCCCGACGGCAGGGCTACCTGTCCTGATACTTAAGGAAGGAACCCAGCGCACCTCAGGTGCTGAAGCCCTAAGATCAAACATGATGGCAGCAATAACTGTTGCTGAGATGCTACGCACAACCTACGGACCACGCGGTATGGATAAGATGCTAGTGGACACCTTAGGCGACATCACCATAACCAATGACGGTGCCACCATACTCGATAAAATGGATGTACAGCACCCAGCAGCAAAGATGCTCGTACAAATAGCTAAAGGCCAGGATGAGGAGGTTGGTGATGGTACCAAAACCTCCGTGATAGTTGCTGGCGAGCTACTTAAGGCTGCTGAGGACCTCCTAGCCAAGGACGTGCACCCGACCGTCATAATAAATGGATTTAAGAAGGCGTTAGACGAAGCAATAAAGCATGCGGAGAAGATTGCCAAATCCGTCAGCTTAGACGATGAGGAAATCCTAAAGAAGATTGCCTCAACCGCCCTAACAAGCAAGGCCGTGCACGGTGTTAGGGAGAAGTTTGCTGAGATCGCGGTTAAGGCCGTGAAGCAGGTTGCTGAGGAGAGGAAGGGAAGAATTTACGTGGACCTAGACAATATCCAGATAATAAAGAAGCATGGCGGATCCTTAGCTGATACTAAGTTGATTTATGGTATTGTGTTGGATAAGGAGGTTGTGCATCCTGGCATGCCTAGGAGGGTTGAGAACGCGAAGATAGCGCTAATCGACGCACCACTAGAAATAGAGAAGACCGAGATTGACGCCGAGATTAGGATCAGCGATCCCGAAATGATGAGGAAATTCATTGAGCAGAAGGAGAACCTGCTTAAGGAGATGGTTGAGAAGATTGCTGCTACCGGTGCTAACGTTGTGATTTGCCAGAAGGGTATTGATGACGTGGCACAGCACTTCCTAGCAAAGAAGGGAATCCTAGCAGTAAGAAGAGTAAAGAGATCAGACATGGAGAAGCTTGAGCGCGCGACTAAGGGAAAAATTGTGAGCAACATTGACGACCTATCGCCTGAGGACCTAGGCTACGCAGAACTAGTAGAGGAGAGGAAGGTTGGCGAGGACAAGATGGTATTCATAGAGGGCACTAAGGACCCGAAGGCCGTGAGCATCGTCATCCGCGGCGGCTTAGAGAGAATCGTTGACGAGGCCGAGCGATCGCTAAGGGATGCCCTAAGCGTGGTGGCGGACGTACTAAGGAATCCGAAGATCGTGTACGGAGGCGGCGCCTTCGAGGCCGAGATAGCCAAGCACATACGTGAGTTCTCAACCCACGTAAGCGGTAAGGAGCAACTAGCTGTCCAGGCATTCGCTAAGGCGCTAGAAGGTGTGATATCAGCGCTAGTAGAGAACGCGGGTCTTGACCCCATAGACATAATCTCAGACTTAAGGCAGGCTCACAGCAAGGAGGACGGCGTCAAGTACGGCGTCAACATATTCACGGGTAAGATAGAGGACATGGAGAAGCTAGGAGTAATAGAGCCACTAGCCGTCAAGGTCAACGCACTTAAGGCCGGAACGGAGGCTGCAACACTAATTCTGAGGATAGACGACATAATAGCCGCGTCAAAGGTAAAGGAAGAAAAGAAGGAGGAGAAGAAAGACTAAACTAGCATTTTAACCCCCAATAATAATTTTATTTAAGATTCATGGTACCGCACCACTTAAGGAGAATGATTCCTT
>WAOL01000090.1 GCA_015521295.1 Desulfurococcales archaeon | reverse complement strand
GTGTGATAGGAGTGAAGCGTCCAGGGCGTACACTGTACTCGAGAACATTATATCATCTGCAAGGGAGTAAGCCTTAAGACTGCCTCATTTTGTTGTATATGTAACTTATGATTTTTATTTAGTAACATATGTTACAAAACATATTTAAATTTTACATACTGCTAGAGAAAGGTGCTAAATCATGAAGGTGGTGCTCGCATTCTCAGGTGGTTTAGACACCTCCGTAATTCTACACTTACTTCAGGAGAGGATGGGTGCGGAGGTAATCACGGTAACTGTGGACGTCGGCCAGAAGGAAGACTTTAACTTCATCAAGGAGAAGGCATACGCTCTCGGAGCCCTCAAGCATTGCTATGTAGACGCTAAGCAGGAGTTCGTTGAGAAGTACGTCGCGCCAGCAATAAAGGCGAACGCCCTCTATGAGGGAGCGTATCCACTCTCAACCGCCCTAGCTAGGCCATTAATAGTCGAGAAGGTTGTTGAGGTCGCACTCAAGGAAGGAACACACTACATAGCGCACGGATGCACGGGGAAGGGAAACGATCAAGTAAGGTTTGACGTCGCTGTCAAGGCCCTATACCCGGAGGCCGAGATAATAGCCCCTGTCCGGGAGTGGGGCTTGACGCGTGACTGGGAGCTAAAGTATGCTTCGGAGCACGGCATACCCGTTAGCCACGGCATATACAGCATCGACGAGAACCTGTGGGGTAGGAGCATAGAGGGTGGGGTTCTGGAAGATCCTTACGCTGAGCCGCCCGAGGATGTGTTCGGGTGGACGACCGCGCCGGAACTAGCACCAGATACCCCAGAGTACTTAAGCATTGAGTTTAAGGAGGGGATCCCCGTAGCCGTGAATGGCGTGAAGTTACCGTTGACGAGCATTATATCATTGCTTAACGCCGTGGCAGGGAAACACGGTGTTGGGAGGATAGATCACATAGAGGACAGGACCGTGGGGATAAAGAGCAGGGAGGTTTACGAATCACCCTCAGCAATCACGCTAATTAAAGCGCACCAGGATCTTGAGAAGTTAGTGCTGACGAAGTGGGAACTCATGTTTAAGGAACTAGCTGATAACACCTGGTCATGGCTCGTCTATAACGGGCTGTGGTTCGAGCCCCTCCGAGAGGAGTTAACGGAGCTGATAAACCTGATGAATGAGGGTGTTGAGGGTGAGGTCAAGCTGAAGCTATTCAAGGGCACCGCCACAGTGGTCGGCAGGGCATCCCCCAACGCGCTCTATGACCTGAAGCTATCATCGTACGAAAGCATAAGCTCCTTCGACCAGAGCCTCGGCAAGGGCTTCACGCAGCTCTGGGGTCTCCAATCAACCGTTGCCGTGGCCCTAAGGAGGAATGCTAAAGCAAAGACGGTGGCGCTGACTTGTACAGGAGGGAACTCCTAGGCGAGGTAAGCGACCCGGAAGTGCGGGCGTACACGTCCTCGATGAAGGACGATGTCAACATCGCTAAGGAAGTAGTGGAGGTTATGTTAGCACACGTGAGGGAGTTGGGTGAGAAGGGCTTAATTCACGGTGACGCAGTAGCTAAGGTAACGCATGCTTTAACCGAGTTGCTCAAGGACCCATCACCCTTACTCGAAATCGGTGCGGAGGACGTCCATGAAGCCTTAGAGAAGTATTTGGCAGATAAGGTGGGTTCGGATGCAGGCTGGGTTGGGCTGGGAAGGAGCAGGAACGACCACGTAGCCGCCGCACTGAGACTACGCATGCTTAAGTCAGTCAACGAACTGATCAGAGCGATACGTGGGTTGCGTGAGGCATTAATTCGTAAGGCGCTGGAGAACCTTGACACACCCATGCCTGCATTCACCCATCTGCAACCAGCCCAAGTCACGACACTGGCTCACTACCTAGCGTGGATGGAGGAGTCCCTCGCAACATATGAGGGCGTGTTAAGATTCATTGCCAATAAAGTGCTGAGCGAGTCGCCATTAGGTAGCGGCGCGTGCGTGACTACTAACGCACCATTAGACCGTGAAACACTTGCAAGGAAAGCAGGATTCACGCGGATAGTCACTAACTCCATAAGAGGTGCAGGAGGAAGGGACTTCCTAATGATCGCGTCAGCGATACTCACGTGCCTCTCCGTAACCCTAAGCAGGTTCGCAGAGGACCTAGTGGTATTCACCACACCACAATTCAATTACCTAAAAGTACCGCAGGACTTCCTAGCCACTAGCAGCTTAATGCCTCACAAGAAGAACCAAGTGGTTGCTGAGATCATCAGGTCGTGGGGAGGCGAGAGCATAGGGCACCTCACGGCACTGCTAGCCATAGTGAAGGGAGTGCCGTCAGGGTACTCACTGGATCTTCAGGAAGCGAACAAGCACGCAATCAAGCTAGCGGATCGAACCCTAGAAACAGTGAAGGTATTACGTAAGCTCATAGATGGGATAGAACCAGTTAAGGACAGGTTGCTCGAGGACGTCGAGAAGTACCCGATCTTAACCACAGACTACGCCGAACTCATCTCCCTGAGGCAAGGGATACCTTACCGCGAAGCCCACGCACTCGTGGCTAAGGCTGTCAAGGAGTCCCACGACATTGACGAGCTGTACGGGGTACTAGCGAAGCACTTAGGATACGCGCTAAGCCCCGAGGAAAGCATAATGAAGCCACACCCCGGCTCACCCAACCCGGAGAAGCTTGAGCAACACCTTAGGGAGAGGTTGAGGGAGTTGGTGGAGCCCTAACAACGTACTGCTCGCAGAACTCAGTGAAAGCCCACCTCCCACCACCGCGCCTGATCACGTCAAGCACCGCGCTAACCTTCACCGCACGCATTGACGCGATCACGTTAACACCCTCCGTGAAGAGTGGAGTTGGGTGCGCGCCCGCCGTGGGCCCAACGAGGATCAGGGTGGAGCCCACCTTTCTTAAAGACAGTATGTAATCTAGGGTATCATTAACGAGCGTCGCGCCAGTAACAACTAGGGTGTCAACCTCCGGAGCTAACCTAGAAAGGGCTGAGTCGCTCAACGCACCACGACACCTCATCGCAGCACACCTCTCAACAACATGCACTTCCCGAGCACCATGCTCCTTCAGCGCCCTCACTAAAGGCCCCATATGCCCGACGACGAGGACCTTACCAGAAGCCACGCGCGGCACCGCAGAAACTATGTCGACCCCAACCTCAATGTGTAGCTCCCGATGCTGCCCAGCACCCCAGAGCAGGTAGGAGGACACGGCGTTGACGGCGGCCACACCAACACTCTTCTCCAGAGGGTTCAGGGAGGAAACAAGCGACAGTGCCTCAGCAACGCTACTGACGCGCTTCACCGGCACAACCCTCACACCAGCCACGTCCTCAAGGGGCGTTAACGCCACCCCCAAGTACTCTTCCCCGCCGCACTCGACTAGGACGTAAGAATACATCACCCCAACACCATACTCAACAAATTTCAAGGACGCGCCTACGTGCTCAATTTGCTTAGACACCCACGTAGCTACCCTATCAATGAGCATGGCACGTAACCCCAAGTAAGTGGGTGAGGCAACCTAGTAAATGCTGTGCTATGCCATGAACTCAAGCTGGACATGCACAGATATTGCCGAGTAACTCATCCGCTCTTCTGCCACGCCACTCGAACTCCCCCCTAATTATGCGGGACATAAACATGCATATCATGGCAACACCAACGTACGGTGCGGCAAGCGCGTACGCGACGGAATAACCGTTAAGCTTAGATCCGATGATGTGCGTCAGGACACACACCCCATACGCCACGTAACCAGCCACTATGAGGAAGGGATTCATGCTGACCAAGGATGCAGGCCCTAACGCAGGGACCAGGTAGGGTAAGAGGAATAACGCAGCATACGCTAAGGAGCGTCCGCGTTCACGCGTTATCCTCCCCCAGAATATCCTGGCGAGGGCATTCACCGAGTCACTTAACCTTGAGTGCCAGAGGGAAGCCGCCCTATCGAAGCCGGCAAGCACGGTGAAACCCACACCCCTGCGCTTAGCAGCCACCGCGAATGCCTTATCCTCAACGATTTCATGCTTAACGGACTCATGAGTACCTAATGCCTCGTAAACGTCCCTACGCACAGCCCAGCAACACCCGAAGAACCAAGCAACCCTTGACCCAGGGTCAAACACCTTATCAAAGCCTAGGAACGCGTGGGAGAACGTGGTCAGGAGTACCTCAGCCGCGCGGCAAGCACGCGTACTGCACACGAATCGCGGGGCGTACGACGCCAGCCCCGTGACCCATGCCTCGCCCACTAATACACGCAGGGCATCCTCCCTAGTGAACCACGTGTCAGAGTCCAAGAACACTATGACCTCAGACCAGTTCCTGACCCTCAAGTAGCCTTGAAGGCAGGCGTAAGGCTTGGGGAGCCAACCTGGCGCTACCTTATTGATGCTTACTACACTCACCATCAGCCCCTGGTTAGCTAGTTCTGAGGCGAGTGCTCGCACGACCTCAGCTGAACTGTCAGTGCTTCCGTCATCAACAACAACTATGTTGAGGGGCCTGACATCCTGTACCGCTATGGATTTAATGGTAGTTGCTATTGTATCGGCGCAGTTACGGCAAGGTATGACGATGGAGAACCTAGGTGTGTGAGTGATGTTCGGATTAGGTCTCCTGAGTCTTGATAGGCTTCTCCTGATCCCGTAGAGTCCGTAACTCCAGAAAGCCATAATTAGAGCTAGGATAAAGATGATTAAGGACTCACCAAGGAGTGCGGGCACGCTTATCGGCATCACGTTGGCCGTGAAGTTAGGTTAGTTGGGGATTAAAAGAATGTTAGCTCACGTCATGCCTCAATGTACTCCAAGTTGAGCTCTGTATTCGGGTCGAAGTACTTTATGGTGTTAGGATCTATGTTAACGTACACTTTAGACCCTATACGTAACTGCATTGCTTCCTTTGTAGGCATAACGACCTTAATGACGAACTCACCGACCGTTACTGTGACTACTGCGTCCCTTCCCAAGGGCTCGACCTCGAAGAGGTCACCCATAGGTGAGAACCTGCCCTCCATGGGGTGCTCGGAAACCACTGCGTTCTCAGGCCTGAACGCCATTAGAATGTTCTTCAGCTTCAGCCTCTTGATCTTCTCCAGCACGGCGGGTGGTGGGGTTAGGCGCGAGCCCGTGGTCTCTATGGTTCCGTCCTCTAGGACTGCGCCCTTAACGATGTTCATGGGCGGGTTACCTATGAATGTCGCCACGAACACGTTCCTAGGGTTCTCGTATATTTGCTCCGGTGTTCCCTCCTGCTGGATGATGCCTTTATTAATCACCACTATTTTATCAGCTATCGCTAGTGCCTCGGATTGGTCGTGGGTTACGTACACGCTCGTTATTCCTAAGTCCTGCTGCATTCTCTTTAACTCAGCCCTGATGTAAACCCTGAGCAACGCGTCTAGGTTGCTTAGGGGCTCGTCAAGGAGCAGGACGCTCGGCTCCTTCACTAAAGCCCTAGCTAGGGCAACCCTCTGTTGCTGTCCTCCAGAGAGCTGATGCGGGTACCTGTCGAGAAGGTTTTCAATGCGCAGGAACTTAGCTACCTCATGCACCTTGGAGTCTATCTTCGACTTAGGCTCCTTCCTCAAGCGGAGCGGGAAGGCAATGTTATCATACACCTTCATGTGGGGATACAGGGCGTAGTTCTGGAATACGAGCCCAACGTTTCTCTCTGCCGGGGTTAAGTCCGTCACGTCCTTCTCGTTAAAGTATATCCTACCTGATGTGGGTTTGTATATGCCTGCTATGAGGTAGAGTGTCGTGGTTTTGCCCCCGCCAGAGGGTCCTAGCAGCACGTAGAGCTTACCGTCCTCTATCTCTAGGTTCACGTTATTCACAGCCACTACCTTCCCGAACCTCTTCGTTACCTTATCCAGCCTTATGCTGACCACGCGGCTCACCCCTTTATACCGCTTAGGCTTGTTTGAAGCATGTACCTACGCACGAAAGAGAAGAACACCAGCGTGGGTAGCAAGTAGAGCGTGCCGGCCGCGGCCACCACCGGTAGGTGCACGACCTCTAAGCTCCCTCCGGCTAGGAGCCCAGCTATGTACGTGGCGAGTGTCTTCTCCGTTGGCGGCAGGAACACCAACACATAGATCAGGGCTCCCCACCCAGCTATGAAGGAGAATATAGCCACGGCAGCAATCCCCGGCTTAACCAGCGGTAATATTATGTCCTTCCACACCTTAATCCTTGACGCGCCATCTATCAGTGCTGACCACTCAACTTCCCACGGCACCTTGTCGAAGAAGCCCTTCATTATCCAGATATCCATCGGTATCTCGAGCGCTGCCCTAGCCACTATTACGTAAATGAACGCGTACAATGTCCACCACTGACTTGGGATCGGCTCCTTGGAGAATATGTATAAAGCGTAAACAGCTATTATTAATGACACGCCCGGGAACGCATGCAGTAGTATCAGTAGCTGTATCAGGAACTTCCTACCCTTGAACTTCATCCGCGAGCACGCGTAACCGGCCATCGTGGCGAGGGCTGTAGTGACGAGCATGACACCGAACGCCACTATGAACGTATTGAGTATGTAGCGAAGGATATCCCACGCGGAATACACTGCCGCGGAAGCGACTGTTAGCTTACCTTCAAAGAAGAGTATCCAGTTTCTTAGCGTGAATGTTAACTGCCCGACCATGCTTCCAGTTATCATCTGGTTGGCGAAGCTTGAAGCCATCAATATGAAGTACGTTACGAGTATAGGTATGGATGCTATTAACACCACTATACCTAACGCTAAGTTCATCCTACGCCTGTTTATTGTTTCAACATCTGTTGTTTCAGGCATCATATATCACCCTTTGGCTCAAGAATCATTTTCTCGTAACCTAACGCCTTCAGAGCTACGATACCTAAAACTATACCTATTATCGATAAGAAGGTGGATGCAGCAGCTGCCAACCCCTGATCCTTCGTCGTGGTGAAGGCTGTCCTGAAGACGTAAAGAGCCCAAGTCTGCCCCCACGTGCTGTCGACCACTCTCCATTCAACCAGCAGAAACGTCTGGGCATAGGTCATCAGGAGGGAGAACATCTGCCATACCGTTACGAACGTGAAGTGCCACTTCGTTAGCGGGAGAAGTATGTGCTTTATTATTCTAGTTGTGGACGCGCCATCCACCCTAGCCGCTATTATTAATTCCTTAGGTATGCTCTTAAAAGCAGAGTAGAATATTATCATGCCGTAGCTAACCCCAACTAATCCGTTCACGAATATTATAATGAACCACGCACCCCAAGGAAGGTACTTCGGGTCTAAGCCAAGCGCTATTGGGTGATCTATTAAATGAAGCTTAAGCAATATTGAGTTCAATATACCTATTCCTGAGCTGTGGAAGAAGTAGTACCAGAGCAGTGAGTAGACAGCGATGGGAGTCATACGCGGCAATAGCCAGAGCCCCTGATACGTGGCAGACATTTTCTCATCCATAAAGTATGTTGCTAGTGCTAGAAGCAGGCCCCCGAAGACGTTTATGATTAGTGTGACAAGCACGAACACAACAGTCGTTATAACCACGGCCCTCATATCAGGGTCATACATAACTATGTGGAATAAACGCTCATAATTCTGCAGACCTATAAACTGCGTTAAGTACCTGTTAACGTTCCAGTCAACCATGGGTGTGAAGCTTATGTAAACCGAAAGAAAGAGTGGAATTATGTAGAAGAGAGCTACAACAAGCAATGCAGGTCCGAGGAAAAAGAGTAAGCTCGCTTTACGTATCCTCATTGCGGCCACCTTATCCTAGCCCCTCACGGGAATGACCAGTTGGTGGGTATGCTACCAACGATCTCAACAGCCTTTGAGAGGTCTGGGTCAGCCTTGATCTTCTGGATTAAGTAGTTCACAGCGTCCTTCGGGGTCATACTACCCATCAACACCTTGTTAATCGCGTCAGCGAAGTACCCAGCCAGCTTCGGGTACTGCGGATGGCTTGGCGCTAGGTGAGTGTACTCAAGCATGTAACTCACGTTCGCTAGGAACTCTATGTTTATCTTGCTAGCGGTCTTCTTAACTATTGGTTCAATCGCCTTCTTGACCTCGGGGCTTAAGTTTATCTTCATGTTGATTAAGTCGTTAATCCAGGTCTCATTCTTCAGGAGAGCTGCTGCAGCTTTCCTCACGGGTACGTGTCCTGAGATTACGCTGTGTATGGCGTTTATCTCTGGGTCACTAGCTCTTACAATCATTAGGAATGCTAGCTCGTGGTATACGTCCTTAAGCTGGTTGTAGTCTGGATTGTCCTTGCCAGCGTTCTCGGCAATCATCCACATGAATGGCTGGCTTAGCGTGACTGGCTTGTCACCAGGGTCACCTGCTGGGAAGAGGGTGTAGTAGAACTTCTTAACCTCTTCCTCAGGAGTTAATGGCCTGCGCTTATGGGTGCTTGGGTCATAGTAATATGCCTTAGTCTGCCATTCTGTCCAGTGCCAGGTGCCTCCGATGAAGAACAGCGTGCATCCGGTCGGTGAGCCCTTGCAGTCATTCACTACTGTCGGGTGTATCTGCTGGGCCCAGTCCCATGACATCATGTCCTTGGGCAGTAGCTTGTGCTGGGCGAACGCGTACTCGGTAGCGAACCACTTGTATATGGCTGGCACGTCAAAGACTAGCTTCCCAGTATTGGGGTCGTAAAGCTTGCCGCCGTAGGCGAAGATGAACTGCACTAGGTCTGGATGAGCGCTGCCCTTCCTGTGGATTAAGCCCCACTTAGCGCATCCCTTGCTTACAGCCTCCTCAGCCTTCTTGAACATGTCGTGCCACGTGAACTTACCCTCCTTGACTAGCTGAGCTAGGTTACTTATGTCCCACCCCATGCATGCCGCTACATCCTTCCTCACGTATATTGGCCTAGCTTCAGTGTCCTGAGGTACTGCGTAATAGTGGCCCTTATACTTAGCAGCCTCCATTAGTGGAGTGTAGAAGTCCTTGAAGACGCTGTTCCAATACTTCTCGACGTAGCTGTTTATGTCGAGTATATATCCCTGGCTCGCCAGGTTAGCTATGTAGATGTAGCTGTTCACGAAGAAGTCGCCGTTAGTGCCCTGTGGTACCGCGGATAGGAACTCGTCATAGAGCTTCTTGAAGCTGCTCTCCCAGAACTTATTCATGACTATCTTCACGTTAATGCCGTTCTCCTCCCAGATCTTATTTATCCTGTAGGCTGCTTCGTAGAGGCCGTACATTCTCATGACGCTGTTAGGATCTCCGGTGGCCCACACCGTGAACTTCACTGTGTGGATGCCCTTCGACTCTAGGTACTTGCCGATCGCTATGACGTCCTTTTCGAAGTTCCCTGTAAGCACGGGCTTACTTGGCGCCGCCGAAGTAGTTGTTGATGTTGACGTCGTCGACGTTGCAGATGAAGTTGTGGTTGTCGTTGGTGCAGGCTTCTGGGTCATGTAGTATGCTGCTACACCTATTATGATTATAATGATTATTATCGCGGCCGCAATTGCCCAACCTTTACTTGCCATACACCCCTCACCCCCACATCTAGATGGGATTGACTTACCTATACCTTAACCCAGGCAGGTTCGGATGGCCCGGGCGGGCCACGCATCCCCTAGCCCCGCCCACCAGGGGGTGGTGGGGCGGAGATGCCTTTGTTTATTCAATATTCCACCATATACTTTACTTCGATTAATAGACCGAGGACAACCCATAAAAGGTTTACTCATGGTATGAGCATTACCAATGGTTAAATAGCATGTGTTTTCTTATTACCCAACGTAATTTCTTCGAGGGATTTAGATTAGTCAAACCTCAACGCATTTTAATACGTGCTCTATGTGAGGTTTGGGGATATTCTTGCCTGAGATCCACGAAAAAAACCTTAAAACGGTAAGGGTGACCTCAACCCTCGAAGAAGGCTTCAAGGTTGTCACGAAAGCCCGCAAGCATGTAATAATTCAGGACCTACCTGAGTTCGCGGGAGGTAAGGATGCCGGTCCGTTACCACCAGAGCTCCTGCTTGCATCGCTAGCTGGGTGCATAGGCATAGTCGCGCGCTTTCATAGCGGTAAGTTTGGAATAGAGATAAAGGGCATGGAGATAGAAGTTGAAGGTGATTACGACCCCAGAGGATTTGCAGGTCAGGATGTTAAGCCAGGCTTTCAGGAAATTAGAGTGAAGGTAACTGTCGACGCGCCAGACGCAAGTGAGGAGGATCTAAAGAAGCTTATGGAGTTCGTTGAGAAGCACTGCCCGATAGAGGACACGTTGGTCGACACAACCAAGGTAGTCATTAATGTTAATAAGAAGAAAGTCTAAAGTAGTTTCTTCGTTCTCCCATTGTTTACGGAATTTTTACTCTAAACGATACGTCAACTCAATAAAAGAAAGTACTTAGGAAGAAGTACATAGGTAGTGTGGTGCTTGACGCTCGTTGAGAAGTAAATCGAAGTTTTATTGTTAAACTTTAAAAACAAGAAACAAGTAAACATTAAAGACGGTATATCTCGGGATGGTGTAAGGTTCGTGGCCTCTGACGGCACCGAAGCCGTGGAAGGTCTGGAAGAGGTTTCCGCTCTACTGAAGTTATTGTCAAGTAGGGTTGTCCTCAAGATTATCAGCGTGCTATCGACTGGCGAGCTAAGCCCGCGGCAAATAGCTGAGGCCATAGGCGTGGATGAATCCGTGGTTTCAAGGAAACTGAAGAGGCTCAAGGAATGGAGGCTAGTGAAGTACTCCTGGGTTCGCTCCGGTGATAGGAACCTGAAGGTGTACAGACTATCTAAGAAAGCACTCACGCTGGTAGCTACTTATCCCTTACCCAAAGTACTTTTTAAGGATCTGAGTAAAAGCAAGGAAGAATGCAGTGAGAGGGTAGGCAAGGCACTAACACTATCCTACGATGCTCCACCCCCAAGGCTCATGATATTTGTTGGAAGGGAAAAGGATCTTAAAACACTACATGAGAGCTGGCCGGGCACGATCATCGTTACCGGCGTTTCCGGCGTTGGGAAGACTTCACTCGTGACCGAGTATGTACATAGGTACGGGTTAACGGATAAAGTTGTGTGGTACGAATTTACCGGGCTTGAGGACTACTACTCTTTCCTAAGGCATGTGGCGTCAGCCCTTGAAAGGAGAGGCTATGTAGCGCTGATTGACGCGTTACGGAGGGGAGAACGCAATAATGACCTTCTAGCACGTCTCCTAGTCGAGGGAATGGATAGGACCAGCATTATACTTGTGCTTGATGATTACCACAAGTGTGATGACGGGAAAGTCAAGTTACTCTTACCCGTAATTGCTGTGAGGATAAACGCTTCCCAACTCATAGTGATCTCTAGGGTAACGCCGCAGGAATTAATGACCTTATCAAGGCCTCCGAAAAGCATTGAATTGAGGGGGCTGAAATTCCGTGAGGTTAAGGACCTGCTTCGGGGTTACGATGTAGTCACGGATAATAAGGTAGCCGTGGAGGTTCATGTGGCTACGCAGGGAATACCTGCGTTAGTGGAGGCATTCGCAACCTTAGTTAGGGAGAGAGGACTGGAGGAGGCGCTTAATGCGTTACGTAGTGGTGCGATAGTGAATGCTTTCTGGATGAGGATCTATTCCTCGCTAACCCCCACCGAGAGAGGGGCGCTAAGGGTTCTAGCGCACTTCGATGAGGCACTGTCCCCTGAGTTAATAGCTGAAATGGTCGGAATGAAGGGGACGGTAAGGGCGCTTTACTCCTTAGTGGATAAGGGGATGGCTGAGGAGATCGGGCCAGGGTTTAGGTTGAAGGACTGGGTTAGGAGCGTGATGAAATTAAGGCATGTCAACCCAGCATATTACATCAAGGTAGGTGACACGTACCTAAAGTCACCAGATAATGTCGAACTCTTCATTAAAGCACTGCGCTACTACGTGAAGGCAGGTGATGAGGGAAGATGTCTCGCCGCGTTAAGGCATCGGTTACTCAGAATAAAGTATAGGCTACTCGAGATACTGGAAAGCTACAGGAAGATACTGCTGGAGATCGATAGATTCGCTAGGAACCCTGAACTATTGGGCTACCTCAACCTAGAACTCGGCATGGTGCTTGTCAACTTAGGCAAGCTTAAGGAGGGTCTTGAGCGCCTCAAGAGAGCTGTCCGGATAGGTGAGTTACTGAGGAACAACTTCCTACTATCATACGCGAATTCCGTCATAAGTAGCGTACTAGTAGACCTAGGTGACTCGGAGGAGAGCTTGAGAAGGGCCTTACAAGCTCTGGATAAGGCTCTACGCGTGGAGGACAGCGAACTAAGACCGCATGCATTGCATTCCGCCTACTCAAACTTAACTAAGGTCTATGTATTCCGGGAGGAGCTGGATAAAGCCTACGAGTACGTGCTGAAAGAGGCAGAGATGGCCAGTATGCTCAATGACCCGATCCAGCACATGCTGTCCCTCTCCCATGTAGCCATAGTTAAGGGGCTAATGGGTAAGCTTGAAGAAAGCATCGTGATGCTCAAGCAGATCCGAAGAGACCTCAAGTTACTTAAGGTACGAGGCTTAGCTACGCAATTAGGGTACGCACTCATAATTGGCCTAACTGGTGTGGGCAAGATTGAGGAAGTAGCTCAAACAGGTCCTGAGGTGCTTGCCGAGATGCTGGAGCTGGGTAGGATGTTCTTTTACTGTAACGCAGTCCCATTGGTAACGTACGCGTTCTACGCCACTAGTAGGGAGGAAGACGCCAATCAACTAACAGAGTCAGTACGCCCGGCTTGCGTCGAACACAAGGGTGCCCTGTGTGCATTAGATACTATCATAACGTACTTTAAGCAAGGTCAGGACAAGGCTAGAGAGGTGTTGAGCAAGTGCTCTCAAGAACTCTATCCTGAAGCTACTAGCGAGGAACGCATCAGAAATATGGTTGAGTCGTTTGAAGCACTGAAATACGTGGTTCAACGAGAGAACTAATCTAAGTAGCTCAGAGGGATACATGATCTCACTTATTATTAACTCTTTATGCGGTTCTGTTAGCCTTCCGCAGTGTTCCTCAGGTAAAACATGCGTTCGTAAAAGAGGACCTTGATAACGTATTCGCGAGGTATGTTTGCTTCATTAATTATGTAGTTGACGAGTTCCTCGAATTCTTGGCCATTCATGACTTGCTTAAGTACGCTCTCTTCTTGCTTTACATCCTTGCGACACAACTCTATATTCACCTGGTTTACTTGGGTATTGAGGATTAAAGATAGCTGGTTTTTACAGTCAGCGTAAAACGCGGGACGAGTCAATCATTAAGGAGGGCACTGATCACGTAAAGTGTTTTTACCTTCGGCACTAAGCATAACAGGGTTATTCTGATGGCACTAGAGAAGCGTGAACTCGGTTCATCCGGGATTAAGGTTACTGTGGTCGGGTTAGGTACATGGCAATTTAGTGATGCTTGGGGTGTTAAGGACTATGCCACAGCTAAGAAGATAATTGCTAAGGCGTTGGAAGCCGGAATAAACTTCATAGATACAGCCATAGTTTACGGGCAGGGTTTGAGCGAGGAGTTCGTAGGACGTGCAATCAGGGAGCTAGGTGCTAGAGAGCACTTCGTGATCGCGACTAAGATACCGGGTGAGTTCCTAGCATACGGGGACGTGTTTAAGGCTACTCGAAGATCGCTTAGGAGGTTAGGCGTCGACTCAATAGACTTAATGCAGGTCCACTGGCCGCCAGCCTGGCATAACATACCGACGTGCGAGTACATGCGCGCGTTAGAGAAGTTGGTTAACCTAGGTTTGATTAAGGCCATAGGTGTAAGTAATTTCGCCCCGGAACTACTTGACTCAGCTAGGGCGTGCTTAGCTAGGGAGGACGTAGTAAGCAATCAGGTCAGGTACAACCTGATAGAGCGGGATGCGGAGAAGGAGATAATACCTTATGCGGAAGCTGAGGGACTCTCAATAATAGCGTGGTCGCCCCTAGCCAAGGGGATCCTAACAGGGAAGTACACACCTGATAATCTCCCCATATTCACCGACATAAGGCAGAACGACCCGCTATTCCACCCTGAGAACTTCAACACCATTTATAACACCCTAGTAAAGAAGCTCCTCGAAATATCGAGGAAGTACGGGAGGACACCGGCCCAGGTGGCGTTGAAGTGGTTAATTCAAGCCTCTGACACGGTCATAGTGATACCGGGCGCGAAGAACGAGAAGCAAGTTGAAGACAACGCCGTAGCTGGCGAGAACTGGTACTTAAGCATTGAGGACTGGTTAACGCTTGAGGAGGCAAGCCGAAACCTAAGGATAAGCAGGGTGACTTGGTAGGAGGCGTAGCGACGGAGCAACCTGCACTACGTAACACACTTGAAGAGAACCTTACCCTCCTTTCTTATTCTCGCTTTAACCGGGCGCTTAAGGGAGAGACCCTCAATATTGCCGCAGGCTTCAGCGGTTTTGAGTAAGGACATCAGTAGCTGGGCTGAGGTCTCCGATAACTTAATGTTATGCGCATCCGCCGCCCTCAGTACGGTGTCAATAGCTGATAACACGTCCTTCCCTGCCTCAAGCTCCACGTCAATAAACCCCCTAACTGAAGCGTAGACCTCCAGCGTTTTAGAGCATCGCTTAACGACGTTCTTAGCTCTCCTGAGTATTAAGTATATGTCTGCCCTAGACTTACCGAGTTTCTTAGCTATCTCGTCAACCTTCATCCCGCTGAAGTACATTTCAAGTACCTTAACCTGTGTTTCCGTGAAGTACGTGTCACCGTATCTTCCAGGCAATCCTAACACCTGTGATGAGGGCTTGGGGAGCTACTATATTATTCACGAATGGTGCTTTAAACCTGACTGGTTGTTTAATGAATTCGATTGACAACCTCAAGTAAAATGTTAATCAGTTTCGCATTACTGAAAATTAATAATTCTTCAAAACATATAGTGTAAAGAGGTGTACACTTCTTGCCAGGAGGTTATGCAGGCAAAATACTTAGAGTTAACCTTTGGTCAAGTAAAGTAAGTGTTGAGGAACTTCCTGAAGAGGTGCTCAAGAACTGGATCGGTGGAAGAGGACTCGGAGTATACTTGATGCTTAAGGAAGTCAACCCGAAGGTTGACCCTCTAAGCCCATCAAATAAAGCCATAGTCGCTACAGGCCCATTAACGGGTATACCTGGGGTACCTTCAGCCGGTAGGTGGGCCTCAGTAACTAAGTCCCCACTTACCAACACCGTGCACGACTCCCAGAGCGGAGGCAAGTTCGGGCCTGAGCTCAAGTTCGCTGGCTTCGACGCCATCATAATCGAGGATAAGTCAGAGGAACCCGTATACCTCTGGATTAAGGATGGGAAAGTAGAGATAAGGGATGCGAAGCACCTCTGGGGTAAGGACGTACACGCAACAACCGACGCGATCCAGGAGGAGCTAGCGGCGGAGGTAGGTCAGGATGAGGCCAAGAAGATCAAGGTAGCATGCATAGGACCAGCCGGAGAGAACCTAGTTAGGATAGCCTCAATAATGAACGACAAGAACAGGGCGGCAGGCAGAGGAGGTCACGGAGCGGTTTGGGGATCCAAGAAACTCAAAGCAATAGCCGTACTGGGTCACGGCAAGCCGCCAGTAGCCGACCCAAGTAAGTTAAGGGACGCCCTTGTTAAGGCCATGGACAAAATAAAGAAGAACTCAGTAACTGCCGAGGCGCTGCCTAAGCTAGGTACGGCAGTGCTAGTGAACATCATAAACAAGGCGGGGATATTCCCGACCAAGAACTTCAGGACAGGCGTGTTCCCAGGAGCAGAGAGGATAAGCGGTGAGAGGCTAGCTAAGGAATTCGTGGACTGGAACAAGCAGCGTGAGGAAATATGCTGGGGATGCCCGATAGGGTGTGCAAGGTATGCTAAGGTAACGAACTCACCCTTCAGCGGGGAGGGCGGAGGACCCGAGTACGAGACCATATGGGCCTTTGGTGCGCAGACGGGTACCGATAACTTGGAGGCGATCTGCAAGGCTAACTTCCTCTGCAATGAGCTTGGCCTAGACACGATATCCATGGGTCACACGATAGGAACGCTCATGGAGCTAGTTGAGATGGGTAAGGTGCCGAAGGAAGCCCTACGTGGCCTAAAGGCAGAATGGGGAACGCCCGAAGCTATCGTCGAGCTAGTGTGGAGGACAGCCTACAGGTCAGGTATCGGCAACGACTTAGCGGAAGGAGCGTTAAGGCTAGCGAAGAAGTACGGAGTACCAGACATAGCGATGGTCGTAAGGGGCCAAGAATTACCTGCTTACGACCCAAGAGGCGCTCAAGGGCATGGACTTGCGTACGCCACCAGCAACCGCGGAGGCTGCCACTTAAGGGCCTACATGATATCGCCTGAAGTGCTTGGAGTACCTCAACTAGTCGACAGATTCAAGACCGAAGGTAAGCCAGCAATGGTGAAGCACTTCCAGGACGTGTCAGCTGTCGTTGACTCGCTAGTCGTGTGTAAGTTCACAACGTTCGCCCTATGGGCTGAGGACTTCGCTGAAATGCTCTCGGCAGTAACCGGCATACCGTACACAGCGAAGGACATTGAGGTTGTAGGTGAGAGGATCTACAACGCTGAGAGAGCATTCAATGTGCTCTCATTCGGTGACGGGAGGGAATACGACACACTACCCAAGAGGTTACTGGAGGAGCCGATGCCTGAGGGACCAAGCAAGGGCTACGTCGTCAAGCTGAACGAGATGCTTGACGAGTACTATAAGGTCAGAGGCTGGAAAGACGGGAGACCCACCAGAGCTAAGCTAGAGGAGCTAGGTCTCAAATGGCTTGCTGAGTGGCTCGCTGAAGAGAGGCTCTTACCAGAGTAAATAGGCATATGTTTCCGAAACACTAAACTCAATGGATTTTTAGGAAGCACTCACCTCATGATGTTAGGAATTCGAACTCAACGTATTTTACTTAGGGCTACTTAGAAATTAAATGATAGGTATGTCATATGAGTGCTCAGAACACCTTCAAGTTCCATGAATGGGAAGTAAGGTACGTTCCCTCGAAGCCTTCTATATTAGTGATAGAAGTAACGACTAAGTGCAATCTATCGTGTGTACATTGCTTCAGAAGGAGCATGCGGGAAGCAGAGGGTGACATGGATTACGAGTTATTCCTGAGGCTAATGCGGGAGGTGCGTGACTGGGGAGGCGTGGAGAGAATAACCCTAACTGGGTGGGGCGAACCAACGGTTCACCCCAACATACTCGACATGCTTGACCAAGCCAAGAAAGTTGCTAAGGAAGTACACCTAAGCACGAACGGCATAACTCTTGCTGAATTAGCTGACGACCTGATAAGGATGAAAATCGACGGCCTATATGTTAGTGTGGATTCCCCTGAAATAAAGACGTTCTCGAAATTAAGATTAGGAGGTTCACTCACTAAGGTACTCGAGGGACTGAAGAGGCTTAAGGAACTAAAGTTCGCTAGGCACTCGCCCAAACCAGCAGTAACGATAATATTCACAATAACCAAGATGAACTACCGTCAGGTGGTTGAGGCCTCCTTGCTGGCCAAAGAGGTGATGGCTAACAGGCTAGTCTACAGCAACTTAATACCACCCAATAAGGAGGTCGAGAACTTAACATGCTTAGGCGACACCATGTGCGCCGAGAAAGTGTTGAGGGACATTGCCGAGGTAAGTAAGGAAGCGATGGATGGGAAGTTATCGGTACAGTCAACATACCTCAACGTCAGGAGCTACTTTCTGTGTCCATTCATAGGTTACGGAGCCACGTACATATGCAGTGACGGAGTGGTGGCTCCCTGCATGTACTTTGCCCACGACTGGAGCCCAACACTCTTCGGCGTAAGTAGACACGTCAGGAGGGTTGTCATGGGTGACCTCCGCAGGCAGAGCTTACTCGACACTTGGAGGTCACCGGACTACGTGAGGTTCAGGTTCGCCGTAAGGTCCGGGCAGATGCCCTCCTGCCTAGACTGCGAACTAGCTGAGTACTGTAGCTACACTCTAGAGAACACCTATGACTGCCTAGGCAACACGCCCTCCTGCGGGTCCTGCCCCTTCGCTAAAAACCTGTCTTTCTGCCCCGTTTAACGGGGTCGTACCCGCCTCACTTGATGCGACGGTGATGCGTGTGCGGGTGGGTGTGCCCTCCTTCTTCAACAGCTAGTAACATGGTTCTCGCTATACTGACTCCCCGAATATTGACGAGCCTGCCCAGGAGCTCCTTAATCTCCTCAGTCCTGCCCCGCACAACTATGGCTAACATGCAGTGATCCTCATCTAGGTGGACATGCAGTGTCGACACTATCAGGTCAAGGAACTCATGCTGGACGTCCGTTAGCTCCTCATCAGCGCCTTTGCGTGAGTGATCGTATATGACACCTATAATACCAACTGCGTTTTCGGCCGTCTTCCATTTATGTTCGTTTATGAATAGCTTGAGGGCCTCCCTCACTAAAGCTGACTTGCTTTTAATTCCTAAGGCCTTCATGCAGTTCTCAAGTTCCTGAGCGAGCGACTCAGGAACATATATGCCAAATTTCCCTCTCAGTGCCAAGCACCGCGATTAAAGACGATTAAGGAGTTAATTAAGGAAACGGGGTCATTAAGCCTTCCTAACCTTCCGAACAGAGATAAACTTAGATGACGCTAGGTAGAACCTAAACGGCTCATCTAAATCCTCAGTCACACCCACCCTGAAGTCACGCACAACATCATCGTCACTCACTCGTAACCCGACGTCCTCTACCCATAACCCATTCGCTCTCCTAACGTACATCGGTGTCTTATGGAAGGACTTATCCACGCGTAACGCACGGGTTAACCTGCCCGGCCCGGATGTAAGTAACTTAACATTCGATAAGCTTCCCAAGCCACGGAACCTCATCATGTGATCCACACCCTCCGCAGGCTCTATGGCACGGAAAAGAACGGCGCCGCCAGCATTGTCCTCATGAGCAACCACGTTAAGCATCCAATGAGTGTGTATGCCATACACTAAGGCTAAGCCGCACTCCCCGTAAAGGGTTCTCTTCAGGTCCCCGCCTTTCCTAGCTCTCGAGGCAGGGTCCTCGGAACCGAAGTACGCCTCGACCTCGACAATGATTCCCGAGAGCCTAACACCGTTAACATCACGGACTAGTAACTTCCCCAGTAAGTCACGGGCAACCACGTCCGGCCTCCTACAGTAGAACTCCTTGCTAATGACTGAGCCGGGAATGCGGGGAACTGCCTGCCTACTCACGTCGCTCACCACCCACCACCTCATCAGGCATTGGGTGAGGGTTCACAGCCTCAGCAATGCGAATGGAATTTATAAATAACCTCCCAAGCAGACCAAGATCCTTTACAGCACTCCTCAACGCCTCACTATACTTAATTACCGCCTCCACGAACGTCGCCTCACCAACCACTCGCGCAGCGTGAGCATTAGCCTCAGCCTCCTCAGCCCCAAAGGGAATCCACTGCATGAGCTTTGACTCAAGCTTCCGCACGATTAGTGACGCATAAGGGAAAGCGGTCAGTATGATGAATGCGGTCATTATCGCAACTAGAATCTCGTAAAGTGGGTTATTCGATAAAGGTGCGTTGATCAATAACCATAATGGGACAGCAGTGATGAGTAGGACAACATCAACTAACAACATGTAACCACAGATACTCGTGAGTAAGTTACGCAGTAACCTCCTTCGATCCTTAACCATTGTTAGGTGGTAAGCCTCATGTGCTAGTATCGCTCTCAAATAATCATCATTGAGGCTCCGCGCAACGGCCTCGGAAACAAGCACCATGTTTAGCCACGGAATCGTCGCGATGCCTGGGAAATACTTACTAGTCAATACCTTAGCATCGCCGCAACCAGCCTCTAACGCTAACTTCTTAACTCTCTCTTCAAGGCCTATGTGTTCCCTCATACTTGAGACCCCTTAATGCCGCCTAGAAATACTTACCTCAAAACAAAGTAATTAATGCGCAGTAGCTATGGCATCAACGAAGCCATGGCCAGAGCGAACCCCACGATTATGGACCCAGCTAATCTGCCTCGCGTGAGAGCTTCACCGATGGTTCCTGCAGAAATAAACTGCGTTAACACCGGTGTGAGGGCGGTTGCTAGCGTAGGCACCAACACACCGATATCCCTAATGGCTACCACGAAGAGTGAGAAACCAATGAAATATGCAACTACACCCGACGCCATCCCAAAGAGCATACCTCGCAGGAGTCCCGAACGCGTTATGGTCTCCCTAACTCCCGAGCGTCTCCTAACCCTAAGGAAACCTACGGTGAGAAGTACTGGCGCAAGCACCACCGACCTAACGAAGGCCAGGGTAAAAGGATCCACACTAGAGTACTTAGCAACGTAAGACACGGCATCAACGCTCATCCCCCAGAACACGGCCGCTGCAGCCCCAAAGAGCACTCCGGCACGACTAAGCCCACCTTCACGCCTTTTCCCCTCGTCCCGCACAGCAAGGTACACTCCGAAAAGCGCTATGGGAGTCAGCGCCAGTACCATGATGTTCTCCCGCTCTCCTAGTAAAGCAATAGCGCTTAACTGAGCCACCAGTATGTATTGATACGAGATGAGGACTGCCAAACCAGTGCCTAACTCCCTTATGGCGTACGCATAGGCAATATCACCTAAGCCAGGACCGAGCACAGCAGACACAACAATCATTAACGCTACGACGGGCCTGAACACATCACCTGAGAAGCCTAGGAAAAGTATGACTGGGGTGAAGAGAGCGAGTGAGGTCATGAACCTGATCCCAGTAAATAATACGGGGTCATTAAGGTACCTGAGCCCCACCTTGATTAGGGCGGGCGTCACGGCCCACGCCACGGCAGCACCCACACTCATTAACATACCTAATGTTGCGACCTGCATCGGCACCATCCCAATCCTTGATCCCGCAACCGTAAGGAGGGGTGGGTACCACCGAATTAAAGTTACCTCTCACTACTCTCTGTAATATATTTGGATGATGTGTTGGGGGGCCTTGAACCCCTACACGGGGGTAATGAAGTATGAATCCGGTCTGACACAGTACTTGCTTCATCGTTGTAAACAGTGTTTAAGGTGGGATTAGGAACCCACACCCATAAAAACCCTTCACGTTACCATAACGTCTTAGAGGGTGCATTTCGTTGGAAATAGGCCTCCACTGGGAAGTCCTAACCCCTAAAAACCTAGTGCTTGAGGCAGTGTTCGCGGTAGTAATGCTTATCTATGTGGTCGCCGTGGTGCGGGCAACGAAGTTCGTGTATGACTTCATGCGTTCGAGAGGGATGAAGCATAACGTTGCCGTCTACTACAACAGGAAGTTAATTCATGTTTTTGCCGGTGGCGTCGTGGCGCTTCTGGTTCCTTTCCTATTTACGTCCCCCATAATACCGTTCATAATAGCGATGATAATGGCGATCTTCACCTACATACCCCACAAGAGGGGCGAGCTGATGGACTGGTTCCAAGTTGAGGATAATATGTTCGAGGTTAACTTCTGCCTGATGTGGGGCGTCTCAATGCTACTGGCATGGTTTATACTGGGTAGCCCCGTATACGCGTTAATCCCCATACTCTTCATGGCATTCGGTGATGCAGCAACGGGCGTAATCAGGAACACAATGTTCAAGAAACGTACCAAGTCATGGTGGGGTAACATCGCAATGTTCGCCGTCTGCGCGCCAATAGGTGTGCTACTCCTGAACAGCCTATGGGGCGTGCCCATAGCTGCTCTGGCATCCTTCGTCGAGCACTACGAATTTAACCCCATAGATGACAACGTACTCATAAGCGCGTCGAGCTTCATAGCAGTGTTGTTACTCAAGATGTTTTTACCGCACTGATGCTAAGGACTGTTTTAAGCTCTAACCGCACGGGCCGCACCTATGAAATGTTATCCCCTAGGGCATCACTGACTCCACTAGGGAGTATACGATGTGCTGAACATCAAGTGCATCGTTGAAGATCCTCACTAGCGGCGTGCACGCCACGCTCAGCAGAACCATCGCCGCCATTAGGCCGTAGATGGCAAAGGACATAGTAAGGGGTAACTTGAATACTCCTACGTGCTTCACTGGGGAATGCCAAAGGTGCTCAAGTAATCTAATATAAGATAATGCAGCAACACCGGAAGTTAGGACGAGTACTAAGGCTGCCGATAAGGACCCGTGAGCTATTAGCGCCCCATAAAGGGTAACCTTACTTATGAAGCCAGGAAATGGGGGAACGCCCACTAGGTTCAGTATGCTGGCTGTAAGCGGTATGAGCACGCTGGGCACGGCCCTACCCATGCCCTCTAAAACGTAGATATCCCTAGACCCAACCCACTTAACCAACATCCCGATGGAGAGGAAAGCCAGTGCCTTGCCCAACGCGTGAGTGAGGGCGTGAAGTAACGCAGCCGAGACACCACCCACACCAGCAGCTAACCCCATGAACATGTACGCAGTGTTCAAGACAGTACTATAGGCTAGCATTCTTTTAACGTCCCTCTGCACGAGCATGGCTACCGCGGCGTAGAGGGCCCCGATCTGCGCCAGTACTTGAATCAACGGTGCCACGAAACCCATAGGGCTTAACCCTACAGCAGTCAACCTGACCAGCACATAGAACCCCGTAAAGACGCTCACGCCAGAAAGTATTGCGGAGAACGGAGGTACTGCTTCGGAATGAGCGTCAGGGAGCCAGAAATGGCTCGGAAATAAGGCAGAGAAGAACGAAAGCGACCACACGGTCATTAACGCGGCAACACCTCCCATCACACCTAAGCCAGTTACACTAGCGAGGGAAATATCACCAAAGTACATCGAGCCGCTTAAGCCGTACATTACGCCAGCAGACAATGCGAGCATCAAGCCCGCTACGCCACCGAACACAGCGTACTTCAGGGCAGCAGCGATGGCTCTTCCCCTCCTCAAGGAGACTAAGGCGAATGATGAAATGCAGAGTAACTCTATCATTACGTAAACATTAAATAAGTCAGTAGTTAACACGACCCCTGCATAACCGGAAGCAAAGAGCAGCATGAAAGCATATGCGGTCACTAAGTCAGCACTCGAGTCACGCAAGAACCACTTCAAAGCAATAGCACAGGCAAAAATAACGGTAATACCAACGAGAAGGAACACGCCGGCAACATGGTTAGCCATGAGTACCACGCCTGCTGGTGGGGGCCACCCACCAAAAGCATAAACAAGCACCTCACCAGCAAAAACCCGTAAAGCCACCAGCACCGACACAGCGAGCTCGGCTACTAGTCCACTCCAGAAAAGGGTAGTAGCTAGTGGGGCGTTACGCATGACCTTAGCTACGAGTAACGTGAATACCGTGACGACCGGTGTGAGAATAGCGACGCATAGCAACGGCGCTGGGGACACGACCTGCACGACCTGCATTACTCACTACCCTCCTCAACCTCTCCCTCAACTTCCTCAAGCACCCTTTCGAAACTCAGCGTGCCGTAGTCTTCATAGAACCTCACGATGGCCACTGACAGGAACAGCGTGAATGCCACACCTATTATAATAGAGGTGACGACGAGAGCTTGAGGCAAGGGATCCACGAAGACCTTCAATGCGTGCTCTAGCCCATTACTCTCCTCAAACAGCCAGACGGGAGGGAGTGAGGGGTACTTAACTCTGAAGCCTATAAATGCTAGTAGCACCGCTACGGCGTCGCTGACTATCCCCAAGCAAATCACTTTCTTAACAACGTTCCTCCTGAGTATAATACCGGCAATACCTATCCCCACCGACACTAGCAACGAAGCCATAGCTAAGTTCAGAAGGAAGAGGTCCACTTCATTCATTGTCCTCACCACCTATTGACGACCACACGATAAGACCGACAAGAGTAAAGGCGGCCCCAACGGCGATCGCCTCGAAAACGTTAAGCAATACGGTGTACACGGGAACCACACAACACCCAGGAACCACTAGCTTGGGCACAGGCCTCCCGGTTAAAGCGTAGGGACCTAAACCATACAGCATTCCTATGATGGCCGGCGCTACGGCGAGCACGGAGAGAGCCAGTAACGCTGCGCTCCTAGTAAGGAGCAGGGTTCTAACACGGCCAAACCAGCCAGTAGCTACGCCGTAGGCGGCCATGAACAGAAAAGCCATGACCGCGACAACCGCGCCAGACTGAAAACCACCACCCGGTGAGAGATGACCTTCCAGAGCCAACCCCCCAGCCACAGCAAGCGCTAAGGGAAGCGACAGCTTAAGCACCGTAGTGACGACTGGTGAGAGTCTCACCTCCTTTCCTGCCCTTCGTGGGCCTCCGCTTAGCTCCGCAGTAAACGTGAGCGCGGCAAGCAACGCGGCGAAGAGGACTGCGGTCTCAAAGAACGTGTCCGCAGCCCTGAAATCCCAGATAACGGCATTCACGACGGAGCGCACCCACAAGCTAAAACCAATCACGTACGAATGCGTGACGTAGTAAGCCCCGGCCTCACCCAACTTGACCCTAACAGGAAGTAACGTGACGCCCTTCAATGTCGCCAGGCAAGCCATAGCGAGCGAAGCCGCTACAACCGCTAAAACGGCAAGCAACCTTCGGTACCTTCTCACGGCATGACACCCCCGAAAAGTATCACTACCGCGGTAGCCGCGAGCAGAACCAGTAGGGATAGGGTAGCAAGGAACCTTTCCTCTGTCTCGACAACCTCCAGTAATTCAATAATTCCTTCGGCAGTATATCTGAATCTCCTCTCAAGACTAACTACGGCACTAGGAAGGTGTGTGAAGACCCTCTCCAGAAAACCACCTAGAACTTCATGCCACACAAGAAGCCAAGCACTAAAGCCTGAGGCAAAACCTATTAAGAGCAACCAAGGCATGAACTGAGCAACACTTAATGTGAGCGGGCCTAGTAACAACCATAGCAGGACGCAAAAAAGAATCAGAGTTAACGATGCGTTCATAAATAACGGCGAAGCCAGCATAGCCCACGACCTTATCCTAAACTTAAGGGAGTTAGTTACTGCCGCCGAGAGCATCGCTACGCTAAGTACGAGCAAACCCAGTACCGGTGTGGAAGACAATCCCTGCAAACCCGAAAGTGTCGCCGCCAGCAAAGCTCTACCAGCAAGACTTATTGAGGGAAAGGCACCCGAAGCCAACAGTAAGGCCAGCGTAGGAAGTAGCGCGGAAGTTAGAGTGTGTGAAACCCCCGACTTCGGCCGACGGGCAGCAGGAGGTAGGATTGCGGGCACGAACATTACCGGGCCAGCACCCACAACCGCGGCAGTGAGCATAGCGGTGTCGACCCTAAACAACATTAAGATGCTGGTGAAGGACAGGAAAAATCCCGTGGTTGCTGAGACATAGTATGCGATGCATCCACCTAAATCACGCCTCGCAAAGGCGTGTGCAGACGCGTAAAACAACGTCACGAAGCCCAACATGCTGAAAGCCCAGAGCGTCACGTCATCCGCAACCTCACTTAACCCTAAGGTCAGTCCGAAGTAACCCAGATAAACAACGCTTACCGCCGCCGCAGTTATGAATGCGTCATCACGCTCGGTAACTACCCTCAAAAACCACGGGTGAGCAGGCACAACAGCAGCGAGTACGGCATATCCAAGTAGGGGAATGACAATCTTAAGGCTACTCTCACTAAGCTCGGCTCCAACGACGCTAGAGGTATGAATAAGTAAGGACGCAGGTAACAACACCGCAGCCACGAAACGTCCCAACCCGTGAGGCCTGCGCCCCCTAGACGCGAGAATAATCCCTACTAAGGCAACGACGCAGGCATCAATTAACACAGCATGTAACGTGCCGGAACCAATCAATATTGCCAGCAACACCAATATGCAAAAGGAAGGTGCTGCGGCAAGAAACACGGACCTAACATCACTGACCTTTCCCATAGCGAGTGCGCGTGACGCCGCCGTAGCCCACACTACGCAGAGCGACGCGATAAAGACAGCCTGCACTGCCGTAACACTAGAGAGCCCGCTCAAGTGAAGTAACGAGTAAGTAACCCTCATGAAAAGAACTAGGGTTCCGGCTAGGAAGACAGTGCTGCCTAGCCTTATCCACCTTAAATTAAGTAGGGAACCCACTAGGGCCAGTAGTATCGACAGCGCCGCAGCTAGGCCAGCAATTGTCATTTTAGAACCGCGTTAAATCAGCGTGAGCACCCTAATAAAGGAAGATCTAGGGATTCACTCCCCTTTTCTCCGTAAATATAGTGCGATTATAACTATGATCACTAACCCCAACACTATGGCGACCGCCCAAAGCACGTATGCATGGCTAATACTGATGATTAATTTAAGCGTACCGACATTGCCCGCCAAATCCTTGGCAATCACTGTAATGTTATGTTTTCCAGGGCTTAGGTCACTTAACTTGATTGCCCATTCATTATCCCCGACCCTAAACACCTTTGCTATGCGTCCGTCAACCAAGGCTTTAAACATACTGACCGGCTCACTAACCCTGAACACTAACCTAAGGGTTCCTTCAGTGAATGACTTAGTTCCATTAATGTAGTATATCGCTGGTGGCGTATTATCAATTGTTAATGTGACACTACCCTTACCAACATTCCCCGCTACGTCCTCAACCACGATAGTGAGGCGGTGGGAACCTTCCTGCAGGTCAGAAATGCTTACGTTAACTCCATACCTAATCTGGGGTTGCGTGAGGCGGAATTCCTTGATCACCTTACCGTCCACAGTGACGTAGATAAGTCGCACGCCGTAATTGTCCTTAACACTAGCGCTTAGCTGGAAGGGCGTCCTAACCACGGTACTCGCCCTAGGCTTGATGAACGTTATGGATGGAGGGGTTAAGTCCACGTGGAAAACCTCGTTGCTGGAGGCTTCGTTCCCTGCGCAGTCCCTTGCACTTACCTTAAGGACGTATTCGCCCTCGCCAGGTGCCTCATACTTACCTGCCCCACTAACTAGCTTTACAGGCGAGCCGTTGACGTACGCAATTACTGATGCGAGGCACAGGTTATCGGCAGCACTTACATTAATTACTACGTCCGTGGTGTTCACGTATGAACCGTTCTCGGGCATTAGTACCTTAACCTTAGGTGGGGTCGTATCTACGTAGAACGTCATGTTCCTAGATATAATGTTCCCTGCTAGATCCGCCGCGATGACGTTGAGTACGTAGTGACCGTCACTGAGGCTTAACGTTAGCTTGAGATCTACGTTCGTCGTGCCGTGAAGTGCCTCGCGGTATGCGGAGATGTTGCCTTTAGTGAAGGTCCTCTCGAGTATGTTTTTCCCGTTGAGGAGTATCTTGACGTACTTCAACCCGATGTTATCATGTATTATGGTCTGCAGTGCGAGTGAGGACTTGTTGATATACGCTCCTGACGTGATCCCCGCCAACCTTACCGAGGGTGGGGTGGAGTCCGCGTAGAAGAGTAGGGTGACGCGCTTGCTGTTCCCGGCGGCGTCGAAGGCCATGATTGTTATGTTGTGCTGACCGTCACTTAACTCGCTTAGGTTAACGCTCTTCAGCTCGTACCTTGAAACGTTTAGTGAGAGCTTACCGTCAACGTACACTGTGACGTACGCAACCCTATAATTATCATTACATGTAATGATTAGACTCTTCACTACGTGCTGGTTGACTACTGAGTTGTTTATGGCCGGATACGCACCTATAGTTGGTGGGGTTAAATCAACGTAGAACAGTATCACTTCATGAGCTACGTTACGGGCATTGTCTTCCGCCACAATCAGTAGCGCGTGCGGCCCCTCATTCGAGGGGATCGTGACGTTAAACGTAGTGCTTTTGCTTAGGTTCCACTCCCTAGCAATCACCTTTCCGTCGAGAGTTACCTCAACATATTTCACACCGCTCGTGTCCTCAACCCTGATGCGGATCACGCCCCCAGCTTTGCTCGTGATAGAGGAGTTACGGATGCCCTCCACAGTAATGGTTGGGGGCGTGACGTCAACTAAGAACACCCTCTTAACCGCTACGCGGTTACCGTCATTATCTACAGCACTCACCGTGACTGTGTAGGCACCACTCTCGCTGATCCTGACCGTGAAGTTTACCGTGAATTCGGCTTTACGTGGTGCGTACGACTTAGTGAGGTTTAGGCCGGGACCCTTAATCGTGACATTAACCTCGGTTACGTTACCGTCAGGATCCACTATGTGAGCGAGTACGGGGACTACCGCGCCGTAGATTGTTCCGTTGTTAGGTGAGTTCAGGTTAATGACTGGTGGAGCGCCAATATATGCCACATAAGCTGTTCTGAAGACGTAGGTGTATCCGTCCTTACGGGCGACTATGTATACCTTAGTATTGTGTTGGATGGGCGGTATGTTGAGGGTAGCGACTCCTGAGGAGTCCGTGTAGCTGTACGCGAGTAAGTTACCGGTGAACGCGTTGTACATTGCTACGAGGACTTTAGCTACCGGCCTACCTGCCGCGTCCTGAACAATGATTTTATTAGACGTACCCGCCCTTAACCCCCCATACGTCATGTTTAACCTCAGCGGCTCGCCCACCCACACCGTTATTGCTGGGTCCCCTAGGAGGTTGTAGTCTAGGAGGTCCTTCTTGCTCATGAACTTCATTGCAGATGCGTTACCGCCATGCTCCTTGATATATTCATACTTGCTGAGTTCAAGAGCCGGTCCCGGCTTCCAGTCAGCATTGCTCGTTAATTCCTTCCAGAACAGGTACGCTAGCTCCTGATCGAGCCACCCACCAGGTCCGGGCCACGGGACTTGGTAGTACGAGACCCTACTTGAGGCTACGACAGCTATGGCTGAGTGCCTAAGTAAATACTCTGCTAAGGAATCTTGGCTGAAGTCGTAGTACCCTGTCAAGCAACTCTCTAGGTACGCGAGGAATTTCCTTCCGTGATTGTCCACAGGATCCCAGACCTGGAGGAAATACCTGAATGCGATCTCATTTCTGTCGGGTATGCCGTTACCATTAGTGTCGTTAAGCCATACCTTCATGCCCTGAGCCAACGGTATGCCGTGTGCTGCAGAGTAGAGCAGACCACTACCTTCAGAGAGCAACTTCACGACATTAGAGTGAGTTAAGCTAACCTCGTGAGGGTATGTCGTAGCCTCCAAGCCTTTGTCTTGGTACACCCGAATAACTGTGTAGTTGTAAGGTAGGAGGAGTCTGTACACATACTGTGCGACCTGAGCTAAGTCGACCTTAGGTACGTTGGCTCCGGACTCGTTCCTGAAGTTCGCTATTGTAGCGACTAAGATTGCCTTCTTAACCCAGTTCCCAGGCGGTGGGTTAGTCAGGTATGATATTATGTCATTGACTAATGCCTTCATCTGCGAGGGCGTTGATGCTGGTAACCTGCCGACGTATAGATCGGGCACGGAGTCAGGTAAGGGCTCGAGGTTCTCATCAGGTATGTTGTCACCATTAGTGTCTAGGGTCTCGAGAAGCTTACCGTTCCCGTTAGGGTCCCAGTTACCGTCTAGGAAAGCGTAGTACTGGTCAGTCGCCTTATACGCGTCCTCACCAGCCTCCAAGAAAAGGTCCTCTGAATACCAGTAAGCAGTGGGGACAACGTCCACATCCCCGGCAAGGAGTAGGTACACTGCCCCCAACCCGTAGTGAGCGAATCGCGCGAAGTCCCTCAAGCTATCGCAAGGCTTTTTCGCCGGGAAGTGAGCTTTAATCCAGTCCATAGTAGTTACCAGCACGTTCATACCTTCAGCGGCATGGATCGCCGCTAGGGGAATGACGCTCTGCAGTAATGCGGATGAAGTAACTACAACGTACTCAAACCTCGTGCCTAGGGACTTCAAATACTGCGGGGTTAGGGTACTTTGAGGTAGGATCAAGATAGTCCCAGGGCCCCCAGGATAACTGACAGACTTAGGTATGGGCGGAGGGGACTGATCGGATATTGTCACAACTGCTGACATGTTGCCAATAAACCCAGTAGCGGTGGGCGCAGGTACTAGCGTAGGTAGTGGGGCAATTGCGGGTAGCCCAATGAATCCATTCCTAGCTAACGCGTAGTTAATAGGGTTATCACGTTGCCTCAAGCTAGGCGCTACGCTGGGCGTGATAAAAGATAGGAGGAGGATCAATGTGATTGCAGCGACAGGCACTAACGCCTTTCTGCGAGTACACCGTGCTAATGGCATTACGTCATTACCTAGTGATTGAATGGATGCTGACCTAAATAAGTAAATAGTCAATTATGGGATAATTGATATTCTTTAATTAATTTTTAAAGTAAGCTGAAGTATGTTCCTTTATCATTTCTACGAACTTTAATGTTTAATAATTGATTTTTCGAAAAAATGTTGGGCTACGACGGTAGGGCCTTTAGTCCTATTAGGGCTCGCGTTAGCGTTCTATGTAGCTTGGTCCATAGGCTCAAATGATGCGGCTAACCCCACATCAACGGCTGTCGGTGGAGGAGCTCTGAGCGTCAAGAAGGCTGTTGCCTTATTCTCAGCATTCGCTTTCTTGGGATCCGTGATTCAGGGCTGGATGGTGATTAAGACGTTTGGTGGGGGCATAGCGGAGATCGAGACCGTGTGCGATGCACTAGCAGCGTCGATGGCGACCGCCTTCTGGATAATAATGTCGTCGTGGAAAGGGTTACCAATATCAACGACTCATTCGTCCGTCGGCGCTGTGCTTGGGATCGCGTTAGCTAGGTGCTTAATGAAGGGGTACACGGGAATAAATTATGGTGTGTTAGTTAAGGTAGTGTTAAGCTGGATAACCTCCCCTATAGGGGCGGCGTTGCTTGCTGCAAGCCTCTACGTAGTTCTTAGGTACTTGTTTGCTAGGGTTAAGGACGATGCACACAGGGAGAAATTCCTGAGGGCCCTTCTCATCGCTGGCCTCGCATACTCTGCTTACGCCTTTGGAGCTAATGACGTCGGTAACGCCACGGGGGTTTACGCGGCGGTAGTGAAGGCTGGAGGAATTGCTACGGGGTTTGACTACAGGACAGCCGTGGGTCTCTCGATGCTTGGCGCGGCAGGAATAGCTCTCGGGGGCTTCATGCTTGGACCACGCGTCATTAGGACAGTAGCGTTCAGGATAACTAGGCTAGACATGACGATGGCTGCAGCGGCAGTCATAGCCAACGCATCCGTGGTGTGGGTATATACTACCATACCGACGATGCTTTGGGGGTACGGCATGCCGATATCAACTACTCACGCATCTGTCTCAGCAGTGCTTGGGGTAGGCATGGCTAGACACGGAGTTAAAGGAGTGAATTGGGGCGTGATGCTGAAGATCATGCTGTCGTGGCTCCTAACGGTTCCTGCAGCAGCCGGTATCGCGATAGTGTTTCGACTAATTATGTACTCTCTAACAGGTATTTCTTGGGGGTGAGACTAGGATGTGCGCATCCACGTGGTCGTGGCTCGGCAGGAGAGTTGAGAAGGAAGTGCTGAAGAAAGCCCGTGACCACCTCGAAGCGGTCAAGCAAGTAGCGGAGGCTGTGGAGCTGCTCTTCAGGAAATTCAGGGAAGGTGATGCTAATGGCGTCGCTGAATTCTATGCTAAAACTTACGAGCTAGAGAAGAAGGCAGACGACTACAAGCGTGAGGTCATAAGGGAACTTAGTGAGGGCTACCTACACCCTATAGATAGGGAGGAGCTGATAAGGCTAGTGCTAATAAATGACGACATAGCGGCGTACCTTAAAGCGGCAGGGAAGCGGGCCACGCTAGTAGACCCTAACACAGTGCCAGAGAGCATTAGGGAAATACTGGTGAAGATGGCTTCAGGTGTGAAAGAAGCCTCAACACTACTGCTTAAGGCCGTAGAGATAGTAAGGAGCGACCCTAAGGAAGCTCTCCGCCTAGCCGATGAGGTCGAACGCATAGAGGAGTCCATAGATGACATTCGCATGGAGGGAATGAAGGAGGCGTTGGGGTTCTGCGACAAGGTAGGTAAGGTGTCAGTATGCATCATAACCAAGGAGTTAGTCGATGAGCTAGAGAATAGCTCTGACGAATGCGAGAACTCCGCTGACGTGATCAGGTCAATAGCGGTGATGCATGTGTAAAGCCGGTGGATTCCTGTAATGCAGGCAGCTTGAGTAAGAAGCGAATCCCCTGTTGAAGCCAAGGGTAGGTATACGTATTCGTCCTTATTGCTGGTCAGTGCCTTAAGTCGCTTCAACTTAATTTAGAAACTGTTGCTCACCTTCTGACCACCACAGCGAATTAACGAGGATAACCCTGAACACGCCATAACTTACATGGGTGAGAGAACATGAGGAAGGAACGAATACCAAGCATATGGGGCTTCCGACCTAACCTCGGCGCCTTAGACTTCACGGGAGGGCCTGAGGCTCTAACGTTTATAGGTTGTAGAAGGGAGAGGAAAACCGGTCGCGGAGGACGGGAGCGTGATTAACGTTGTCACGACGTCCAGACTCAGCAATAGTGGTGAGGGAACTAAGGAAAACTTACTGGACGAGTAGCAAGAAAGGATTGTTTAGGTCCGAGAAGCAAGCCGTTGAGGCTCTGAAGGGTGTCTCCTTTAACGTCAAGCATGGTGAGGTAGTGGGTTTACTGGGCCCTAACGGGGCCGGGAAAACCACTACTGTCAAGATTATATCAACGTTACTCCTTCCCGACAGCGGTATGGTGCTGGTGGAGGGCTTCGACGTAGTTAAGCAGGCTAAGGAAGTCAGGAGGAGGATAGGGATAATGCTGAGCGTGGAGAAAGGGTTCTACGGCAAATTAACTGGTAAGGAAAACCTGCTGTACTTTGGCGCCCTTTACGGCATGGAGGGTGAGAAGCTAAGGAAGCGTGTTGACGAGTTAATGGATCTTCTAGGGCTTAAAGCGATGGGGGCTGAGGATAGGTTATTCGAGGAATACTCCCTAGGCATGAAGGCTAGGCTAGCCCTAGCCAGGGCCCTACTCAAGGACCCTCCCGTTCTGCTCCTCGACGAGCCGACCTTAGGGCTGGACCCACCGACGGCTAGGAGGATAAGGGAGTTAGTAGCTGACCTAGCGCATAAGGAAGGTAAGGCCATACTGTACACAACGCACAACATGTTTGAGGCGGAGCTAGTCTGCGACAAAATACTACTCATAAGTAAGGGCAGGATTGTGGCGGAGGGGCGGCCAGACGAGCTTAAAGCTAAGATACCGGGGCTACGCCTACTTACCCTCACAGTAAGGGGTGACGGAACCACAGTAACTAACGTTCAGAAAGTAATGGAGTCCATCATAGGAGTTAAGCCTGAGGTCAAGGAGGTTGAACCATCAATTCTCGAAATTAAGGCTAAGTTAAGTAAGCTCGAAAATGTGGTTGACGAGGTTATCAAGGCGATCACGTCGGCGGGACTGGAGATACTGAGGTTCAGGGTAGAGGAACCAACGCTTGAGGACGTATTCATTTACTTCACGGGTGGCGGTGATGAAGCTCAGTGAGTTCATCGAGCTACTTAAGGCAGAGTTCATGTTCGTGTACGGCGACGTCTTCCGCAGGAAGTCCCTCCTCCTACTCATAGTTATTTATCCATACATGTTCACGTTCTTCGTCCTCCTACTAGGTTCGGCAATGGGGTCCACGCAGGTCTTTATCTCTAGGGTTGGCGTGGATCCTGTTGAATTCTTCATAGTTGCTTCCTTCGTCATAATAGCTGTATTAAGCGTGACCGACGACATCCTCTGGCGCCCAATCTACGACGAGAACATGGGGACGTTACCCTACATAATATCGTCGCCAGTATCAAGGATAGCCCTCTACGTGTCAATGCCGCTACCTAGGCTAACAATAACGCTAACCACGGGTGCCGCGACGGTGCTTCCAGTACTGACTTACTATCGTGGGGTTGAGGGCGTGGTGATGGCTCTAATAGTGATTGGTATGGCTGCGGCTGGCGGGCTCTTCTTCTCCACGTTGGCGATGCTGATCATGGGCGCCATCTACAGCATGTCAGGAGAGTCGTGGAGGGTGCTGAATGTCCTTAGGCCCCTACTCATGATCCTCCTCGGCGCTTTCTACCCGCGCTACCTAATGCCCCTAGGTGCACGCATACTCTCATGGGTTCTCCCACCATCACACCCTGTTGCGGCGATTCAACTAATGCTCGCGAATGGCTTGAGCGCGGAGGCCTCGACCGCCCTAATGCTTCTGGGGGTCGGCGCGGCGCTAGCGGTGCTCTATGCACCCCTCGGGAGGTACGCAGTGCTGACGTGGGAGAGGAGGAAGCTTGAGTCGGGGGTGACTACGTGATGGGGAGGCTCGAGGCAGTTAAGCAGGTGTTCCTAGCGTACCTCAAGGCGGAACTCATCAGGAGTCATGGGTTAGTCATAGGGATATTATCGCTCAGTGTGTGGTTGTCGCTGTTCGTAGCGCCGCTCCTGCTTTTCAGGCCGCCGGGCGTGCCGCCTGAGCGTATCTCGGGTTTAGCGCTGACTGCTGTCGTGATATTCATAGCTTACTCGGTAGCCACGTGGGACTGGGCGTGGGAGCTCAGGTGGTTAATGTTTCACGGCGTGCTGGAGCACGTGATCGTCAGCGGTAGTAGCGTATTCCTGCTATATGCGGGAGTGATACCGGTCTCGCTACTCTGGTACTCCGTCTCGGTGGGCGCGTCGGCCTTGCTGCTCACGGCGTTCTTGGGACCGCCCGCCCTCTCGGTGGCAGACCCGGTAACGCTGCTCATCGCAGTACTAACGATGGTCGTGGTGCTACTCGCTTACGCCATGCTATTAGGGGCAACCACGATAGGCGTTGGGTCGGCGGGACCTGTGCTTGAGTTAGTGGGCTTCATACTCCCGATAGCTACCGGGGGCTTAGTGCCACTGAGCTACATGCCTAAAGCCCTCCAGACCCTAGCACTAGCGACGCCCTTCAGCTACCCAGCGGAGCTAATCAGGTACTCCTTAGGGGTATCGAACACGGTGCTCCCGCTGTGGGAGACGGAGGTGATTGGCGTGGCTTACTCACTGGTTTTCCTCCTGGTAGCGTACGCGTTATTTAGGGTTCAACTAAAGAGGTTACTGAGGAGGGGCATAAGGACTGTTTCAATGTGGTGAAGCCCTATTGATTGTCCGCGTCAAGATACACCCTACCAAGAGGGAAGTGACTATCGAGAAACCCGGCCGTAAAGTCGTAAGGGTAATGACGCTCTTACGTGAACTCGGCTACGGGGTTTACGAGGTGGTGGTTGTTAAGGGCGGGAGGCCCCTCACGGAGGACGACGTGGTTGCGGATGGTGATGAGGTCGAGGTTTACGAGGTTAGGTCGGCTGGGTGAGGTGAGCACGGTGGCTAAGTGCAGTAAGTGTGGGTCTAAAGCGGTGATTAAGATACCTTACGCTAGGATGAATCTCTGCGAGATGCACTTCATAGAGTACTTTGAGGGAAGGGTAGCCACTACAGTAAAGAAGTACGACTTACTTAAGGAGGGTGAGAGCGTATTAGTGGCGGTCTCCGGCGGCAAGGACTCGGTAGCCCTCCTCTCAGCATTAACTGCGGTTGCTCCTGAACTGAGGCTTAAGGTCATGCCTCTACACATACACTTAGGTCTCGGCGAGTACAGCGACGAAAGCTTAAGGGTTACTAAGGAAGTCTCGAGAAAGCTTGGCGTGAATACCTTCATCCTAAGCCTGGAGGAGGTAGTGGGTGCGACAATTCCTGAACTCTCAGCCAAGTCAAGCAGACCTCCATGCGCTGTGTGCGGGCTCGTTAAGAGGTACGTGCTTAACGCCGCCGCAATAGAGTGGGGCGTGGATGCCGTCGCGACGGGTCATCACATAGACGACCTCGCCCCCTACGCGCTCAAGAACATATTATTAGGAGATATGGGCGCGGCACTAAAACTAGCCCCGGTAACGACTGGCGAGGAGGGGTACTTAGCTAGGAGGGTGAGGCCCCTCTACGAAGTCACAGAACGCGAGTGCCTGATCTACGCAATCATTAAAGGCCTGCCCTTCGTTAAGACATTATGCCCCAACGTGTTCTTAGGCGGTATGGACGCGTTAATCAGGAGGTTCCTCTACGAGCTTGACTTAAGGCACCCCGGCGTTAAGTTAAGGTTCATGAGGTCACTGGCTAGGATGGCAACAAGGTACGGCGTTAGTCAGGCACGAACTCAAGCTGAATTAACTCGGTGCAAGTATTGCGGCCTCCCATCAAGGAGTGACGTATGCGGCTTCTGCAGGTTAACAGAAAGGGTTCTGGGCTCACCTGCCGGGCCCATGGTGCGTGAGGCACTGAAAGATGTTAGAGCCTCCTCACACTGAGTAACTCTACCTTAATGTCCATTCCATTAATCTCCGCCAACGCATAGAACCCCTTATAGTTCGGGCCAGGATTGACAAGCACGGTCTTACCTATGTAATCAACGTTCCTAGACTCGTGGATATGCCCGCTAACGACTAGGAGGGGCTTACGCACCTCAATCAAGGTCCTTAGCGCTTTCGACCCAACGTGCTCCCCAGTATACATTATATCCAGCTTTGTCCCGTATGGTGGGGTATGGGTAAGTAGGAGCCATGAGTAAGGGGCTAAGCCACTCCCGTACTCCCTTAGGATGGAGTTGATGAACCGCTCAAATTCGTTGTCGGTGAGTTTCGTGACTCTCCAGAAGCTAAACCCCACCCCTCCACCAATTCCTACGACTACGTACTTGCCTAAGGTACTCGTGGAGGCGTGTAATACACTAACGTTGCCGTACCTAGCGTTGAGAAGGGCTGGCGGATCTACATTGCCCGGAACTATGAATGCTATAACGTTTTTCTGCTTACAGTACTTTGATAACATACTTAATACGTAATCCCATTTAAGACCGGCATACGACGATAAATCGCCTGCAACAAGTACTGCGTCGACCTCCTCAACCTCTTTTAACGTTCTCTCGAGGGTTGAGGTCCTACCGTGTATGTCTGAAAGTAATAGCAGCTTCACGCTTAACACCGACCTTAAGGTGTGAACTTACTTTATTATACTGCGCGATTAACGTAGCGAACCTTTTTGCTTGTGAGTACCTAAGGAATTAGTGGTGATTACGCGTTGAGCGAAAGGTACGTCCTCGTAACTGGGGGGTCTAGGGGTATTGGTAAGGCAATAGTGCTTCGTTTCGCCGAGCCGGGAACGCATATCGCGTTAACGTACCGCAGTAGCGAGGAGGAGGCTCGGAGGACGGCGGAGGAAGCCCTCAGAAAGGGGGCTATGGAGGCGGTAGTGCTTAGAATGGATGTTGCCGATCCAGAAAGCGTGAGCGCAGCATACAGGGAGCTAAGCAAGAGGTTCCCGCGCCTAGACGTGTTAGTGAACAACGCAGGCATAATTAGCTGGGAGGGAATAAGGGAAGAAACACTGGAAGGATGGGAGAAGGTCATCCGAGTTGATCTAACGGGAGTGTTCCTAGTAACTAAGACGTTCCTACCGTTACTCGAGAAGAGCGAGTCAGCAGCGATAGTTAACATCTCAAGCATCGTAGGGCAGACAGCAGGCATAGCGGGCATAGCGTACCATGCGGCGAAGGCAGGGGTGATAGGGTTGACTAGGAAGCTAGCCTTAGAACTAGCCCCCAAGATAAGGGTGAACGCGGTCGCGCCCAGCATAATTGAGACGGACTTGGTCAAGAAGGTGCTCGACACGCCAGAGAAGAGGGAACGCGCGGCATCGCTCCACCCACTAAAGAGGATCGGCCGCCCAGAAGACGTTGCTGAAGTAGTTTACTTCCTCGCCAGCCCAGCAGCCTCATTCATAACTGGGCAGACAATCGGAGTTAATGGCGGACGCCTAATGTGTTGAGGAGCGTCATGTGTGATCGTGTAGTCCTTAAAAACGAAACAAGGGTTTTCCTCTTTCCTCAGCACCTTGAAGGTGTTTAGAAAGATGTTCGTTGCATGTACTTTACCCACTCACTTCTATACCTCATGACCCTGGAGTCCGTGGACAGTGCCGCCAGCACCTCAGGGCTCCTCTTAAGGGATATGAGTACGGTTTTCTCACCACCGCTAAAGTGTGTAGCCCTAATACCGGGTTTAACGTCAACCAGCCCAGCATCCTTAAGCTTCCCTACGGCCTCCTTAAGCACCTCCCTCCCCACAGGCTCCTCACCCAAGGTTCTCACGAAGCCCTCATACTCACCAATTAACTCCGGCATCCAAAGGGCGCCGGAGAACAGGAAGAGCGTTCTGAGGACATCACCCATTACCTTCTCAATACCTTCTTCAGCCTCAAGCACCTTAGACAGCAATTTCTACGCCCCACCACAACTTGCTTAGGAAATAATTAAAGGATAATGGGATCCTTTAAATCGCTAGTGTCCGTAGCTGACCACTAAGGCACCGTAAGCGAGTACGTGACCCTTAACGGCATTAAGGAATGCCCTAGCGTCCGCGTTACTGGGCAGGCTTAGCTTGGTATTCAACGCTAAAACCACGAAAACATACCTGTGTGTCGAGCCGTGTGGAGGGCATGGACCTCCGTACCCGTACCTCCTAAAGTCGTTAATGCACTGAAGCCCGAAGGATGTCTTGAACGTTTTCGGAACGCCATCGGGAAGTACAGTGATGTTGAGTGGGATATTGTAAATAATCCAGTGGTAAAAAGTGCCCCTAGGCGCGTCAGGATCATACATCAGCACGGCGTACGATACCGTGCCTTCAGGACCCTTACTCCAGCTCAGGGTAGGCGACTCATCTACACCATCACAAGTATACCGCCTAGGTACTGCGGATCCCGCACTAAGGCTGGGGCTCGTCAGCCTCAGCGAGTCTGGGGCATTACCCAGCACGCTCCTCAGTGGGCTTAATGGATCAGGATTCGCCGGACCGTAATTAATAATGTAGTAATAAGCGATTACAGCCGAAGCCACAGCAGCTATGATGACAGCAGCGAGTAAAGTACGACGCATCACTGGGGCTCCCACTGCGGTAATTTGTAATGACGGTAATAAGATCATGCATACAGAGATAAAATCTTAACCGCTACTCTTGAAATCAGAGGCGTAGCTACGTAATGAGTGATGTCAGTAATGGTGAGGTTGAGTACACGCAGGAGGAACTTGCGAGTATTAGGGTGAGGTACTCGACAATAGTGAATTACCTCAGCCAAGTCTACAGGTTACTGCTGACGATACTCTTCACATTGATAGTGGCGAGGAAGTTATCAGTAGAGGACTACGGGCTGTGGATCACCATAATAGGGGTTGCGAACGTCCTAACAATGGTGCACTGGATCTGGGGTATGTGGTCCCTAAGGTTCTATGCTAGGAAAAAATACGAGATGGTCTCAGCCGCTTATGCCCTAACGTTAATTTACATTCCAATATCATTAGCTGTCTTCGTGCTAGTTGGTCTCTGGTACAACAGCGTTCTTGGCTGGGGTTTAAGCGCCTTCTTCATCGCGTCCCTTCTTGCGGTGAGTGAGGCCTTCAATTACTTTCTACGCTCTATTGTACTAAGTTCTAGGCCTTACATTGAAGGTAAGGCAGTAATGGTTAGGGTAACAGCAAGACTAGCGGTAGCTTACGCACTAGTAGTAATGATTAAGGCTGGCCTAGTTGGGGTAATGGTGTCCGCAATTATTGGAAGTGTTGCGGCGGTTATCACTAGGTATGCGTTGCTACGGCGCCAAAGAATAGTCATACCTAAACCAAGGTTTAGTCTGAAGGAGGTGACCGTGTTAGTTAAGAATGCCTACATATCGGTCATCGCTTACTTCTCAAGCCTCCTCATAAATGTTGAGAAACCCTTAGTAACGGCCCTCACAGCGTCAACTAACCTAACAGCGTACCTCGGTGTGGCTTATGTGCCGCGAAGCATAATAACGCGTAGCTCATCCGCGATGAGTAGCGGGCTAACGCCCAAGTTGCTGAGGGCACCTTCCCGCAGGGATGTTGAGGACATTCTCCGGATAGCCATGACCGTGAATCTAGGGATTACTTTCCTAGTAGTGATGATGGGTAAGCCCATACTAAGCTTATTTAAGTTAGCGTACGTTGATGCTTACGTATTACTCGTTATAATAACGGCGGAGTCACTACTATACACGATATCCATACTCTTGGGTACGGTCGCGTCATCCTCGGAGAGAGCTGACCTCCAGGTACACGGTATTAAATTAAGTAGGACACCCATATTCAAGTCACCTATGGCGTCCTTGATTCGTTGCGTGGTTGCATTAGGGCTAGGTACTGCTGGAATGCTGGTGATGATTCATGCTTACGGGTTAACTGATAATCCTTACCTAGTATTGCCTTACCCCTTAGCGTGGTTGGGAACTAGTCTCCCGTTGCTGATTTACATGTATAGGCTCGCTAAAAGTAAGGTGGAGTTCTCCTTCCCTAAGCGCGAAACCGTAGCTGGTATTGCCGGAGGGATTGTAATGAGTCTGTATATGTACGTCAGCGGCGCCTCCAGTATCTTAGTCAGGAATTTCTGGCATGATGCACCCGTGCTTGCTCTGCATGCGTTAGTAGGGTTAATACTTTATGGCGTCGTAGTCCTGGCGTTATCGCCTTGGAGCAGGGAATTCCTTAAGTTATCTCTTAAATTTGTGAGGAGTAAGTAGAGAAGCTGTTAAACTCTGAGTGCCGCAGTAGCTACCCTCCTTAGTATTTCGTTGAGCGAATGTGTGATAAAGACATTCACACTATATGCTCGCGATAACTGTAGTGTTTGAGTCACGGCTTTCCTTGCTTCACCTATGTTGCTAATGTCAGCGTCCCCACCAGCAATCCTAAGTACGGGCGGCGGTGTCGCAATCACTATGAATTCATGACCTTGAGCCCTAATCCACCTCTTAAGTAATGAAAGCATCACCAAGTCGGACTCATCCACCACATCAAGAACAGTCATAACCACTACTGAGGGTGTTGCCCGCGTTGAACGTAAAACCTCACGGATAAGCCAGCCAAGCACGCGGTTAGCAGTTACAGCGTGTGAAGGTTCTTTAGGCCACTCAACCGATGCGAGGACTTGAAACACGTTGCTTATCGTTGAGGGTGACGAAGCCTTTTCACCTATGATTACTCCGTACTCCGTACTTACCGCTAACCTAACCCATAGCCCAGCCTTAATGAGGGAGGAGGCTAGGGAGGCTAGCTCCCTTGCTAGGACCTCGAAGGCCGAGGGCCTACCCCGGAAGAAACCATCGTGGATCGCTACCCCTAAGATAACTCCCTGCGACGACTCCTTCTCGAAGAGCTTGATGGCTAGTTTACCCGTCCTTGCAAATGCTTTCCAGTCTATCCTGCGCGTGTCATCCCCCGGAAAGTACTCGCGAATCATGAGGAATTCTGTGCCAGCCCCGCTAACCCCTGCGGGTGTGGTGCCTGCATAGCGTGCGCCTGGAGGCGCTAGGTGTGCCACCACCCTTAGGCTGGTTGGCGCCACCCTGACCTGAGTTGCTACGCTTAATGAGGTTTCAAGCACCGTTACGCCACCTAACACAGCTAGGCGCAGGAGTAACGGGCCCAAGGAATGCTTACCTAACCTGCCAGTAACCCTAAATGAAAGCTCGGTGTAGTCGTCACTCAACAACTTAACCTCGTGCAATGTAACGTCAGCACCCGGATCCGCCACCAGTAAAGCCCTAGAAACCCTACCTACGCGGAGAAGGGGGGACCTAACACGCACGTTAACATGGATCTCGCTACCCTCGGGAACTACGGCGTCAGAGGGTTCGACGGTAACTTCCACGTGCTTCACGCCTGAAGCACTGGCCGATAAACCTAGTGCCGTGAAGAATGGGGTGAAGGCTGTTACAGCAAGTAACGTTAGGAACGGCCTGAGTGGTGAGTTAAAGAGCGACGCTAGTAAAGACATGAGCCCCACCAACGCGAGAATCCACCCAGCACTCGTTACGCGGGCACTTACTTGGTGCTCTGTACTATTCAAGGCTTAGGTACCTCCACACGGTTAAGTAAGTCCTCAACTACATCCTCGCCACGCAAGCCCTCCGCAAGGAATTCTGGCTTCAGGAAGAGCCTATGGCTTAAGGCGGGCATGGCTGCCGCCTTAACGTCGTCGGGGATCACGTACTTCCTACCGTTAAGGAGGGCGAAGACCTTAGCCACCCGCAGAAGCACTAAAGCGCCACGAGGCGTTACTCCTAGCCTCAGGGCTGGGTGATTATGTGATGCGTCACATATCCTCGTGACATACTCCACTACGGGTTCCTCAACCCTTACCTCCTTAATCTCATTGCGGCATGCGATCACTTCGTCACGGCCCGCCACAGGCCTCAACGAGTTAAACGCCTCATCAATGCGCCACGATCCTCTGAGCAGTAAGGACTTCATTTCATCTCTCGATGGCTGATTTACACTGACCTTAATGAGGAACCTATCCAGTTGCGCCTCTGGCAGCGGGAACACGCCCTCCAGCTCTATAGGGTTCATTGTGGCTATCACGGTGAATGGATCTGGCAGTGGTTTTGTTTCTCCTTCTATGGTTACTTGTTTTTCCTGCATTGCTTCCAGTAGCGCTGACTGCGTCCTCGGCGATGCCCTATTGATCTCGTCTGCCAGAACAATGTTGGCGAATATGGGTCCCTCGCGAACAACGAAGACGCCGCGAGACGGATCAAAAACACGCGTACCAACAATATCAGCAGGCAACAAATCAGGAGTAAACTGAATACGCCTAAAAGAAAGGTTCAGGAGACGCGCCACTGTCTTAGCCATCAAAGTCTTAGCAGTTCCAGGCACTCCCTCAACTAGGGCGTGTCCGTCAGCGATTATCGCGATCATTAATAACTTTACTTCATGCTCCCTACCAACAAGCACTTTCGAGGATTCCCTCACCACCCTATTAATTAGTGATGCGGTTAACGTCACCTAGGTTTTCCACCAAACACATAATTCGTTCGAAGCCCTTATATCTCAGGGCCGACGCCTACAATGACATTAACTAGGGCTTCAGCGAGAGTAGTAACGGCGTTACTATGCTTGACCGTCTTAGCGACAATTACGGCACCTCCGGTCAATGCTTACTATGGTTACCCAGCCCCGCGACATAGCGATGATGTTGCTCGTGAAGCTACGTCGCTGATAGCGGCATTGAACGTACTCAAAGCGTGGTTAAGGGGGTGGGGTGAGCCGATCACTCAATTGAGGAGTAACTCAAGCCTGATTGAGTGGGGTAACGCGATGCTTAGGAGGGTGACTAGCCCCAGCGAGTACGCGTTGCTCGTTGGTGGTATACAGCTTAAGGCGCTGAAGGTACTTGCTGGGCTCAACCCCGTCATCAGGGCACAGGACGTAGTGGGGGTGTTGAACGCATCAATAAACTACATGGTAATGCAGGGAATCGTGAACTCCACGAAGGTCATGTGGAATGCCCTTACCAATAGAGCCTCGTGCCAGGTAGCGCTTAACTACGTTGCCTTAAGCATAGCGAATGCGCCGAAGGGCAATAGCTCGATAGCGCTAAGGGCTCTATCCGCGATAGCCGCGTTTCAGGAAGCCCTAGCGATCCACCGCTACGGTGACGCGCACGCAATCATGCGTGAGACCGCGGAAAATACCTCGTTAATTGTGGCGGCATACATGGCCTGCCAGCTACCCCCACAAATAATCAATGAGGTAGTCCAGCCACCAAGCACGGGAGAGCATCAAGGAAGCGGCTGGACGGCAATCAATGCGAAAGACGTGCTTAAGGCAGTTGCTGTTCTCGAAAGGCTCGGACCTAGAGCAATCGAGATCCTCAGTAAGGTACCTGTGACTGCGGTGATTGACGCCGTCAGTAAGGTACCGCTCAACGTGTTGCGCAACATGAGTGTTGACGAGATAGTTAAAGCAATAGAAGTTGCGGCGACTAATAACAACATAACACTCAATCCCAGCGCATCCCTAGTGTTGCCTGGCGTAACGCACACGACCCCTCCAGGGATTGGTACGGGCCAAAGCACCGGCAACGTTATTTCAGGCGTTACGGAGGGAGAGCGCCCTCCAATACCTAGGCACTGGATTAGGCCTCAACCCAGCAACCTGTTTCGGGTGCCTGGAAGGTCGGGAAGCCCTACCATGATTCATAGAACGCCGTCAGCGAGCTACGTTACTGTCCCCGCGATAGGGGTATTAGTTGAGGTGGTTAAGTCCGTGAACATACCGACCCTGCCAGCGTCTTCAGCGAGTACGAGGTGGTGGTCATTAACCCTAGCTGAGGCAGGAGGCGTCAAGACCGTTGCGGGGGCCGGGAAAGGTACTGGTATCGTCGAAACCCTCCCTATGCCCTTACTCACGCTACTTCTTGGTCTCGCGGTATTCGTAGCCCTTACGCTGACGCTCAGGATTAAGCGGGGACCCGCCCCAGTGAAACCCTTACCTAGGGTAGAAACGAGCGAATTACCAGCGGTGGTGAGGGAGTTCTGGGAAGCTGTCACAGTAGCGTCCAGAGTCTCAGGTGCGGAGCTACGTGCGAACCTAACGCACAGGGAGATAGTTAGTGAGATACTACGCAACCTAAGGACTGACGCGGGAAGGGCGCTCCTCAAACTAGCCACGCTTTATGAAGGCGTGCGATACGCGGGCGTGAAGGTAACAAAGGAACTTTCCTCCATAGCACAGGAACTCCTGCAGGAGGTGAAGACGCTCCTTGAAGCCAGGTAAAGCCCTGCTCACACTTAGCGTTTTACTATCTATCTCATCGATGGTGCTGTGTGCCTCAAGGGTTAGGGGCATCCCAGCGTGCGCGGCGGTAGCATCCTTCGTCGCGGCATCTGTGTCCTTCTCATTAGGCGCTCAGATCCTCTCCATGGCAGCGTTAATTACTGCTTTGATTCCTCTTAAGGGTAATGCATTGCTTGGTATCCTAGTAGCATGTTCCTTAGCGTTAGTCGGGGTTATCACTAGGTTAGCATTGAGTGATGTTAGAGGCTACGCGCCAAGAAGCTTTGCTGCCGGGAATGTGGCCCTGATGGTTGGTATGCCGCTAGTTATCGCTCCATCGCTTGCTTCGCGTTCACTAAGTGTGGCGGAACCCTTAGCTGTGGTGCTTGTGTCAGCTATCGCGTCGTACGCGCTAGGTGTTTCCTACGCGCTTGGACGCGGTCTACGCGTAGATATGGCCCCGATAGGCTTAAGGTGGTTAAGGGGCCTCAGTAGACGGATGCTTGATAAGCTCTCCGGAATGCTTGCTTGGGTCATATTGACCGCCTTAGTCACTAGGACCTCAGCTCTAGCGGGGGTGCCTGCGGTGCCCTCCATTGCGGTGGCGACGCTTACCTCCCTGCTCGCAGTACTTACAATGTGGAGGAGTCGCGTCGGGCGCGTAGCGCTCCTTGCCGCCTGCGCGGTCGCCTCCGTAGCCCTCTTGAGGGAGGCTGACGTCATCAGCCTCGGTAGTACGCTACGACTCGTTGAGGAGGTGGTAAAGCACCTTGGCTGGTAGTGAGGATGAGTCTGCTTTACCAGGTCCCTCCTCAGGCGCGACCACCCTGGTGCCTGTAGCGGTGGCGATAGCTTTCTTCGCCGCAGCCGTGATCGCTGCTGGTTTCGGCAAGTACGTCATGTCGGTAGTGTCTTTGATTTCTGGGTTGGCGATCCTATCCTACATAGTTGAGGTGGGTCGCCACGGAAGGTAGAGAAAGGTTCACACTCCTGTTGCTTGTTGCGGCGTTCCTGTTAGCGTTGATGCTGGAACCGAACACTACAGGCCTAACGTATGTTGGGGCTTCCCCACTCAATAGTAGGTGGGACGGTACGTCGGCGCTGACTAACATCCTAACCAGTAACTTATCGATGAGAACCATAATAGTCTTGGACTGGGAGCACGCGGTACTCCCGAGGGGTAAGGGGATTGTGTTCTTGATTTCCCCTACGAAGCCCCTCAGCAGGCAGGAGGTTGAGAGGATCTGCAAGCTCGTTAGGGAGGGTTACGTCCTCGTCATAGCTGATGAGGGCGTGTACAGCAACGCTGTCCTCGAGGAGCTTGAAGTACCTATACGGGTTGAGGGCAAGGTACTCCTAGTTAATGGGTCACCAACATTCGTGGCACCTGTCAAAATACACGGGGAGAGCGTGAGCGTGGAATTCGCCTACGCATCACCCCTCAAGGTGTGGGGTGACGCCAAGGTCATAGCTGCTGCCGGGGACATACCTGTGGCCGCCGTGTATAGAGGGGCGGTGACTGCCTACGTATTTGGTGACGGAACAATATTCACCAACGCGGCGCTAACCCCGCCAAGTGACCTGAACCCTTACGTAAGGCTACTCACTCTCCTCAAAGCCGATGCCGGTAACGCGTCAGTATCTATTATCGACGCTAAGCCCTACGTGTTAAGACCTGAGAGCCTATCTGAACTCCTAGGTAGTGGGCAACCCGCTCCGAAGGTAGTGGCGGCCATCATTAATCCCTATCGATACTACTACGTACTCATGAGTTCCTACCGTGAAGCCCCCTTAGCTACGACCTTTGCGGTGGGCGTCATAGCATTGGTGCTCGTAGCTTACGTAATTAATACTGCATTACACACACTCAAGAGTTATGGGGAGGTCAGAATACCTGAGTCCGCACGCGAGTTTAAGTTAGGTGGGCCCGGTCCTGCATGGATTACCGTGATAAGGCAGGCCTGCATTAAGGATATGGTCACGCATGCAGACCTAAAGAAGGTATGTGAGGCCTTAGCTAAGGGAAGGGAAAGCACAGCCCGTAAGTTAATGGTTGAGGTCCTCAGTGATAAACAAGTTAGGGAGGAGGTGCTACGTGTAATATTATTGCTTTCTAGTGGTTGAGTATTATCGTGTGTATGTTTTACGGGAATGTAGTTAAAATTGTTTTAAGTGTAGGGGTCGTAGTAAGACATTTATTTATATGCACCATGTACTAGATGACGAAGACCCGTGTCAGAGGTGTGAAGAATGCCTAAGCCTATAGTGGATGAGGCAAAGTGTACTGGATGCGGAACCTGCGCGTCATCTTGTCCTCAGGGAGTGCTTGAGATTCAGGGAGGTAAGGCGAAAGTAGTGAACCCGGACGCCTGCATCGGCTGCAGAGTCTGTGAATCCGTCTGCCCAGAGGGCGCCATAACAGTGCAGGATTAAGGTACTTAGCGACGCCCAAACATTACTCTCTTTTTCCCTCATAACTTCCCTATCGTGTGTTGAGACTGTTCTGCTTCAACGAGTTTTTCAAGGTAGCTTTTAGGCATTAGTGAGGGCAGTGGACGTGTGGGTCTGATGATCTGCTTTGCGGTGAGGCAACGCCCTCAGATGGGAGGAGCGTGTTTTCCCTCGACCGAGTCCATGAGATGCGAGCAAAGCCAATTAAACTACAAAGGACTACCCCCGAAGCACCGTGAGAAGGGAAAACGCGCTCTTATTTCTCCCCTAACCAAGTACTACTCAGGGAGCGGTACTGGGTCATGGTGAGCGCCAGCATCTGCCTCCTGTGCAGGGGTGCTAAGTACTTGTGCGGTAAGCCTTACTGCCCTATACTTGCTAGGGCTAGGGCAGCGGTTACCTTATCGGTGCTTAAGGCACCCTCAAGACTCCCTAAGGACTCGTTACTTGGGTCCTCACCCCCATCGGTTTTCGTGGGTAGGTTCGGGTACCCTAAGGTCGCGTTAGGTCCGTCTGCGCCGCCCTTAAGGGGTGACACCTCCACGTATGACCTACCTGAAGCGTGGCTCAACCTTAAGCTAGAGGATGTCTTAGCGATGAGGCTGTCCTTAGTCAGGGGCTACGGAGTAGTTAACGTGGAGAATGCCTGGTCCCCCACCGTAATGAAGGTCCAGGAAGTGGCACTCTCCGAGAAGCCTGTGGAAATAGAGGTGGAGTTCCTTAGGCCTCCAAGACCCGAGCCTCTCCTAGCCCCTGAAACCCCGCCCATGGGGCCTAGGGCTCCCGCCAAGCGGTTCAGGGTTGTGGGTAATGCGCGTTTCCCGAAACCGCTGAGCAGGGCGTACTACGACACAGACCTAAAGGCTACGGACGCCATTATCGAGTTGTACAGGAGCGGTTTACCCGTGTCAAGCATACAGAAGGCTTTGTCGGTCGGGGCGTTAGGTACTGGCAGGAGGAGGCGTTTAGTGCCGACACGCTGGGCGATAACGGCTGTTGACGATACCGTGTCAAGGCACTTAGTCAGGATCGTTAAGGAATTGCCCGAATTCGGCGAGTACCTCCTCTTCATCAGGGAGCATGCAAGGAACCTATTCATAGCGATAATAATTCCAGGTCAATGGAGCTTCGAGTGGATGGAGGCATGGTTCCCCGGCTCCACATGGAACCCCAATGGAATTACAGTCAGCTTAGAGGGCGACTGGGAGGGACCCGGCGGCAGAAGCGAGTACGCATCAATAGGCGGATGCTACTACGCCGCCAGGCTAGCCACGGCGGAATTCATGCTCCGCACACGGAGGAAGGGAATGGCTGTACTATACCGGGAAATCTACCCTGGCTTCAACCTCCCCATAGGTGTGTGGTATGTTAGGGAGAACCTCCGGGCACTGTTCCGGGGCAAGCCTAAACGCTTCTCAAGCCTAGAGGAACTACTGCGTGACATTAAGAACTTAACTAAGGTGCCCCTCAACGTGTGGGTTAGGAGATCAGTCATACTGAGTAAGTTACTAAGGAATAGGAGGCTCGACGAATATGCGATTAAGTACAACTAAGCTCACCTTCATCAGGTACTCATTCACCAAGACGTCCAGGGCATTAACCCCTTCAGGCCTCCCAGACATAGACTACGCGTTAAACCCTTACGTAGGGTGCGCGCACGGATGCACCTACTGCTACGCCCGCGCATACGTGAAGGATGCTGAAGTAGCTAGGGAGTGGGGCTCGGTAGTCAAGATACGTGTCAACTTAATAGACGCGCTGATCAAGGATGTGGGCAGGCTCAAGCCAGGCGTGGTGGGCCTAGCAACCATAACGGACCCGTACCAACCGATCGAAGCGTCCCAACACCTCAGCAGAGAATCACTGAAGATCCTACTCCGAGCAGGCTTCAAGGTCGACCTACAGACGAAGTCGCCTCTAGTACTTAGGGACATCGACATCCTAAAGCGATGGCGGGACCGCGTCGAGGTAGGATTAACGATAACAACGCTGAGAGACGAGATGGCAGCCGTCATAGAGCCGGGCGCGCCCCCACCCTCAGAAAGGGCTAAGGCGCTACGAGAACTCTCCACATCAGGAATAACCACATGGCTCTTCCTAGGCCCCATAATACCGGGGGTCAATGACGACTACGTTAGCGTGAGGAACGTCGCCAAGCTAGCGGCGGATACGGGCTCACTACTAATCCATGACCCCCTAAGGCTGAAGCCCCAGATACTTAAGACGTTAAGCCAGGCCCTAAGAACCATAGGACTAAGCCCAAATGACGTGATTAACAAGGCAAGGAGTAAGGCGTGGCTCCAGTCGGTAAGGGATGTGGTGAGGAAAGCGTGCACTGACACGGGAGCCGAATGCGTTCCCGCCTTCTAGCCCGGCGTTCGAGAACATCGCACCATGTTCGAACAGCTGTTCTATTCTTAAGGTACTTTTAAAACGAGTTCAGTAAGACCACGGTGAAGAAACGCAGTGGTGAATAAAGTACTTTCCAAACCCAAGCTAAGGACGGGGAAGCTCTCAGCAATACTCATACTTGCACTCATACTACTAGCTGGTTTTGCGGCTTTGCTAACCATTATGACACAGAAGCAGTTACCGCCAACCACCACAACGAGTATAACCGTGGCACTAAGTAACTCAACGACAACTCATACTCATCTAGGCATGACCACAACAACGAGCACAAAGCCATCAAGCAACGCAGGTGACGCGTCATTCGTGAAGCCCTTAAAGAGCTACGAGGAACTAGCGAACATCGTCAGTAGTGGCTTAACGCGATACTACTCACTTGGTGGTACCGCAGTGTATGCGGAAATAGTTCAGGCAGGGATTAAAGTGCCGGCACTCGCAACGACACCCCTCGTCACCACGGTAACAGCCACCACTACGGCCAGTACAGGGGGTTCGACGCCTGAGTACTCACACACGAACGTCCAGGTAGCTGGGGTAGATGAAGCTGACATCGTGAAGACTGACGGCAGGTACATATACCTAGTTGGAAGACCGAGCCTCATCAAGACCCGGCTGAACGGGAAGGAAATCTACGTTCAGAGAACACCCATCTACATAATACTCGCATACCCACCTAACGATATGAAGCTAGTGTCCAAGGTCGAAGTGCTGGGTAGCGTGAACGGGATATTCATAAATAACAATCAATTAGTGGTGATTAACAGTAGCTCCACGTATTACAGGGTGCTTAAGTACACAGTAACGTCCTCAACACCGGCAACAACCACGGTAACCGTAACTACGACTGGGGTACCCGCACCTCCAATACCCGTGATTAAGCCGATCCAGAACACCACAGTGTTAGTCTACGATGTGAGCAACCACGAGAAACCAGCCCTGAAGTACAAGGACAGCGTAAGCGGGTGGGTACTGGCCGCCAGGATGATAGGGGGTAAGGTGTACGTAGTAACGGTCATTCGTAACGACTTCATCATACCTCTCTACGGTCAGGAAGGAGGAGAACCCTCAGTAGTGGTTCCAGCCGTCAACGGCAAGGTAATGCCGCCTAACAAGATAATGTACGTGTCACTCAAGGACATAACACCCTACAATAATGGGTACGTCGTCGTGGCTGGCCTAAGCCTAAGTAATGGGGCTTTCAATGCAAAAGCATACGTCATGCCTTACCCTGACAGAGTATACGTTAGTAAGGAGTCGATATACTTGCTCTCAAGCTGGTGGTCATACTACGAAGTAATGCTCGATGTAATTAAGAACGCGGTGTTTCCCAACCTCCCACATGACGTGGTCGTCAGGATAAATGTGACTCTATCTAACATGTCATTACCAATTTACGTCAGGTTAGCGAAGGCCGGGAACGTGTTGGAGGAGTACATGAGGAACGCACCTAAGGAGAACCTAATCAAGATATTTACGAGCATGTACGAGTACCTCGAGAAGAACATCACTGGAAGACCGCTAACAGTGACGCACATTTTCAGGCTTAAGCTAGAAGGATTAACTGCGGCAATGGTAGCGCATGCAAAAGTCAGCGGAAGGGTGCTGGATCAATTTGCTATGGACGAACGCGACGGGTACTTCAGAGCAGCAACCACAGCGACGGTGATAAAGGAATTCAGGATCGTCGGGTATTCCGAGAACATGTTTCCTACACTCAGACCTGTTTACGAGGACATAAACAACGTATACGTGCTGAACGCATCCAGCCTCAAGATCGTGGGTAAGTTGGAGGGGGTGGAACCGGGCGAGAGAGTCTACGCCGCTAGGTATGTGGGTAAGTACTTATACCTCGTGACATTCAGAAGAACCGACCCACTCTTCGCTATAGACCTCAGTGATCCAAGGAACCCCAAGGTAATAGGGTTCGTGAAGATGCCTGGGTTCTCCGAGTACCTACATCCATACAAGGACCATTACCTAATAGGTGTCGGCCTAGACGCTGACGAGAGCGGAAGGGTAAAGGGCCTTAAGATCTCCCTATACGACGTAAGTAACCCCCAGAACATAACGGAAACATCGGTGATTAAAATCCGGGGAGGGTGGAGCACCTCTCGAGTGCTATGGGATCACAAGGCATTCCTAATAAACCCAGACAAAGGATACCTATGTATACCCGTGAGGGTGTATGGTGAAGGTAAGGTAAGCGGGTACCTATACATAGTAAGGATAAGCGATGACGGCAAACTCAGCGTCGCTGGGAAAATACAGCACCTCGACGTCATTAGGTCGCTATACATAGGTGATTACCTTTATGCAACCTCACAGACATTAGTACAGAGTGTTGACCTAAACACAATGAAGGTTATATCCTCGATTGAACTAAGCTAACCAAAAACTCCTTTTCCCTCAACGTTGTTCAAAACGATGGGTTTCTTTACTGAGCTGTTATCCCTATAGAACTGGATACGGTTAAGGCACAACACGCTAGCATCACGGTAAATCATGCGTGGAAAGGCAAGTAGAATTCCTGTTGCTCGGGGTGAGGTGATATTGGGGGAAGATAAGTACGTATACGCATGCGTGGAGAACAGCGTGGACGTTAAGTACACCTTAAATCCTAAGGAATGCGCTGGACGGGCTGAACCATTAATGAATAACAGGCAACGCGTGGCTCTAAGCAAGTTAATGAGTGCCCTCCTCAGACATATACCTCATGAAGCCGGGCTCACGCTAGATAAGGAGGGGTGGGTCACACTTAAGGAACTTGTTGAGGGCATCACTAAGGCATGGAGGAATAAGGAACTATACTTATGGGTAACTGAGCGCCACGTACGTGCGGTCGTCGAACTAGACCCTAAAGGAAGGTTCGAGATCCGCGGAAACAAGATAAGGGCAAGGTACGGGCACAGCATTAAGGTAACCCTAACACACGCTGTTGACGAGAACGTGAAGACCCTATACCACGGAACGACGGTGAGAGCATGGCAAAGAATAAGGCGCGAAGGAATACTCCCCGGAAGAAGGGTATGGGTACACCTAACATCAAACCCCAAGGACGCGTATGAAACAGGCCGCAGACACGGTAGCGACGTAGTAGTCCTAAAGATAAACGCCGACTGCCTAAGGAAGAAGGGCTTAACCGTCCGCAGAGCATCAAAGGCAGTGTGGGTAGTTGAGTACGTACCTCCCGAATGTATTGAGGGAACCCTACCGTAGTAAATAAAAATATGTTAACAGAGTAAGCAATTAACGTAAATATATGCTACTGAATTAACCTAAAATTCTTACTAAATACTACCATAAGTAGTAAATATATTTCATGAACATGATGTTGTCTTCTATGGCTCTCGTTAATTAGTCTCATAAACGTGAATTAATTTCACCTAAACTCATTATAATTATTTTACTGAACCATTGAAATACCTGCAGTAAAAGTTGTTAGAATTTTAGATTAATTTAATCATTAATTATTCCTAGATATTAGCTTCTTAATAGCTTAATTTTCGTGAATCGTTAAGAGACTTTGTCTGGGGAATTACTGTGTAATAATTTTTAACCCTGTTTTAACTTTATTTTGAGGTGTTAATAGAATAAAGTATGTTTACTTTTTCTGACGCTTTAATGGTGAATATAAAGATATTTATACTAAGCACCCGACTCTCTACCTAAGAGGTACCCATCATGAGATTGTCCCGCAATACACGTAAAGCTATTAGCAAGGCCGCAGCCGGAGCTATAGTGGCTATAATCGTCATTGTTGTGGCGGCAGGGATAGGTTACTGGTACTACACCCAGCAGCGAGGGCCAACAAAGATAATCTGGGCGTCAACCCAGTTGGTGCCTCCTGAGGAGCAGTCCTTCGTTAAGGGAACATTGCTGGTGGACTTCAAGAAGAAGACAGGGATTGACGTGGAGTTCGTCGGGATGTCGTACTCCGAAATGATTACTAGAGTCACGTCAGAGGAGCAGGCAGGTAAGGTGACTATAAGTGTAATCGGCGACCTCCACGGCGACCTCGACATGCTGGCGTCTAAAGGGTACTTAATGGATCTAAGCAAGTTCGGTACCCTACCCGGCAGGACGTTCCCGAAGGTATTAATGAACTATGCAAAACTTCACGGCATTCAAGCATACATACCGTGGATGACCGCCACCTACGTAATGGTTATCAACAAGAAGGCCTTCGACTACCTGCCTTCCGGACTAACAAAGGAGGACGTCATGAAGGGTACTAGTAAGTGGACTTACGATGCCCTACTGGCTTGGGCTAAGAACCTCTACGAGAAAACCGGCAAGAAGTTACTGGGCTTCCCGGCAGGTCCGCACGGTCTGTTCGTGAGGTTCCTACACGGATACCTGTACCCAGCATTCACTGGCGCCCAGGTCAAGAACTTCGACAGCCCTGATGCTGTCAAGATGTGGCAGTACCTCAAGGAGCTCTGGCAGTACGTGAACCCAGCCAGCACGACTTGGGATGCCATGGCTGACCCATTGCTCAAGGGCCAGGTCTGGATTGCGTGGGACCACACCGCAAGGATTAAGGACGCTATCGAGCAGGAGCCTAACCAGTTCGTGGTCGTGCCCGTGCCTCAGGGCCCGAAGGGCAGGGGCTTCATACTGGTAGTTGCTGGCCTAGCCATACCGAAGAACGCTCCCAACCCGAAGGCGGCCTGGAAGCTCATTGACTACCTGACACAGCCAAGCACGCAGGTTGAGGTGCTGAAGAAGACAGGGTTC
>WAOL01000089.1 GCA_015521295.1 Desulfurococcales archaeon | reverse complement strand
GCTTCTTCTTAACCCACCAGACCCCGAACCTAGCGTATGCGTGGTCCTTCTCAAGTTTAAACACTACGCTCCTGTAAAATTTAGGTATCCAGTAAGCAATGAAGGCGGCAGGGATTACAACCAGTGATACCAGCGATGCTATGGAGGCCCACACGTTGACGAGCGCAATCAACACGCAGCACGCGGCTGCCGGGATGAAGTACCATAGGCTGTACGCCCAGTAGATCTTCGTAAGCTTAGGTGAGGGCTTGAACTCCACTGACCCACGCCTTATATCGACCGACATATTCCATCAAGTACAGCTTCATCGCACAACTTAAAAGCTTTAGTACACGTCACCCACACGCGTCAAACACGGTGCGATAAGTAAGGCAAGTAACCGTCACTACTCACCCGACACTACGGCGGTGAGGGCCCTCCTCACCTCCCTACCTAGGATGGAAAGCAGATCCTTCAACCTACCAGCCCTCAACTCCCTAAGAAGGAAAGACAGCCTAAAGTAGAACCTCCTGTATGCGTACATGAGCATCCTCCCAAGCTCCCTAGTGGTGAAGTGGAAGCCCCTCATCACGGGCTTGATGGTCGTGTAGTGCTCCCAATTACGGTCAACTATTAAGTTATTCCTCACAGCGAAGTCGTAGATAGGGGTTCCCGGGTAGGGCGTTAGTACAGTGAATTGCGCGTAGTTCGGGTCAAGCCTCACAGCCAGCTCCACAGTCCTCCTCATGTCGTCCAGCGTCTCCCAAGGGAAGCCAAGGATGAAGCTCCCGGTAGCGAATCCATTAACCTCCTTAACCCACCTGAACACCTTAACAGCTTGGTCAACAGTTATCCCCTTCCCTATGCGGTCAAGTGTCTCCTGCGATGCCGACTCAACCCCAAAGTAAAGTACCGTGAAGCCGTTCTCGTAAAGGTACCTCAGGTAGTCACGATCCACGTGATCCACTCGAGACCCCCCAGCAAATGTTAGGTCTAGGCCCCTCTCCTTAACCTCCTTAATCAGGTCATACACGAACTTCCTATTCACGGTTAACTCGTCATCCGTGAACACCACGGACTTAACCCCGTACTTATTAACTAGGTACTCTATCTCATCGGCAACATTCCTAGCCGACCTAAACCTAATCCTCCTTCCCCAGAAGTATGACGTCGAGCAGTAAGCACAGCCGTAAGGGCATCCCCTGCTCGCCATCACGTGCGCGACCTTCACGGGCTTACCGAACACCGTGTACCTATCCATCGGTAGGAGGTGCCTGGCTGGCCACGGGAGCTCGTCCAGGTTACTTATGTAGGGCCTCCGCTCCGTAACCACTACCTCCCCATCACCGTCCCTGAACGCTATCCCCCTAACATGTCTGAGGGCTTCGTAGTTCAGCCCCTCACGCTCGAGCACGTTAATCAGCTCGAGGGTAGTGTACTCGCCCTCAAACCTAACGACAACATCTGCACCGTTGCTTAACGCCTCCTCATACATGAACGTGGGGTGCGAGCCCCCAACAATGACGGGTATGTCCGGTACCTCCTCCTTGAGGCGGGCTATCGCCTCATACGCCCTAGGTGCTGTAGGTGTCTGCACGGAGATCCCCACGACGTCAGGCTTCCACGACTTAACCTCCCTAATGAATTCCTTCATAGTTACCTTGAGGGTCGGTGTATCTATTATCTTAACCTTGTGCCCGGCCTTCTCAAGAACCGCGGCTATCCACGCCAGACCCAGCGGAGGTGCGTTAAAGCCAACTACTCTGTAGATCTCCAGGTCATGGATGTCGGGAGGCATCGACAGCAGTACCCGCACTTCCTCCCCCGATATTGAGGGACACCAAACAGTATAAGAGGGTCAGCACATCAATTAAGCCTAAAGTGCCATGGAACTGGTCCATAATTTCGTGTCAACATACTTCGAGGGAGAGGACGGGAAGCATTGAGCTGAATTAATCACCTCGGCTTCTTACCCCTGATCCTAGCCACGATGGTTCTTAAGGCAGGTGACAGTAGCATTAATTCAGAGGGTGACCTCGGCACCACGGGTATTACGTCGGCTAACAAGTTACCGTAATCCTTCAATACCCTAAACATGCATATTAGGCCAGACATTCCCCCAGCTAAGTCACCCTTACTAACGCTCTCCACAGCCCTCACTATGGTCTCATAACATGCGGGTCTAGCCATGAACAACTTCCTCAACACGTAAACCACGTTAAGCCTTAAGGCCTCACCACCTAACCCACCCTCCAAGTACAGGTAGAGGGAGTTTTCGTTAGTGTACTCTACGCACTCAAGACTCATGCAGTCAAACACATCAGGGAAGAAGTCACCCTCCCTCACGACGTAGGCCGCACCCCTCCTAACGCTGGGAACTAGGTGGAACCACGCGTCCCTCAACCTGTAAACATTGAGTGAGTACCCTGTGAGCGACCTAGCCACCCTCCAGAACCTCTTAACCCTAAACTCACTGAAACCCAAGGAGTTCCTCAGGAACGTAGATGTCACTGCCGGGGGATCCCTGCACCTAGCACCATACTTAACGCACCCCCTAACCTGGCTGTCAACGCCCCTAAGCAAGGCATTAACAAACTCCAGTGCAGTAGCCTCCCTGAGGCGGGCACACATTAACGCGTTACCCATTAACTTAAGGTAACGAGCAAATATGAAGGTAGGGGCCAGTAATCGCTATCAGCCTAATAGCCCCTGAAGGACTCCGGAAGGGCCTCAACACAGTGTTTCTTAACGAGGGGTAATGCCGAACCACGATCTTTCATCCTAAACAATCGCAAATCCTAGAAAGGCAAGTCCCATTTTAACTCAACATCACGGAGTAGCTATGGATCGTCCCATGTATGGATCAATAATACTTCCTAGGGAACGCGCGTAAACCTACTTTAATAATGTGAGGGTAACGCATCAGTAGTGACGTAGGTAAACAAACCAGTACATCAACTAATACATGAAGCAGGTGCTAACAACGTCCATACCCTTCGGAACCCTAACAAGGGGTTACGACCCCCAGTAGACCTAGATCAAATACCGGGAACAGCCCCGAAAAATAATTAAGCAAAACAAGCCTGAATAAGCAGTTTCTCGATAAAAATATTAACTAAGTTAACTTTGATGAATATCAGGTATGCCCTGAAAATTATTATTAGGATACTAAGTAAGAATGTTATCAATGTTCCTATTTTCTTGATTTCAATAGCTTAATTACTTTCTTCTTTTAATCTCGTCTCTTCCTTGGTTCCTCATTGCTAGCGTTACTTATTACGTTCCTTGCCTTCTTAGGGTGGCTCATGGGTTATTAGTTATTATTGTTTAAGGTGCATTAGGTTGTGTCGCCGGTGATGTACTTGTTTGTGTTTCAGGTTAGGTACCTTGATATGGTGTTATAGCGCCTCTTTTGCTTTGGTCTTATGCGGCTTCTTCATGGTTTCCTTGGCGGTTCTCACGTAAGTTCTTAGGGGATTACAGCACTACGCGTTCGCGTCTCGTTTCTTAACCTTTCAGGGATTTACGCCTGTCTATAACCTTGTGAGGCCTACTTTCATGCGAGATGGGTCGTGTTGAGGCGTAGTAACCCGTACTTGGTTGAGGAGCTGAGGTCCTTCGACCTCCGTGGCAGGGGCGTGCATGACTTGCTGGTAGATATGGCTGACACGGCGTTCCAGGGTAGGGCGCTTGGTGAGGCGTACGGCATTTTGCTCGACATGTTAGGTGAGGAAGGGAACATCATATTCATGGGGCTGGCTGGATCGCTCGCCACTGCCGGGATGTGGAAGGTGGTCAAGTGGTTCGTTGAGGAGCGTTTCGTCGACGTGCTCGTATCGACAGGCGCGAACATCAGTGAGGACATACTGGAGGCGATGGGGTTTAAGTACTATAAGGGCAGCCCTAGCGTGAGCGATGAGGAACTCTTGAAGCATAAGGTCGATAGGTTCTATGACGTCTTCGCGGACGAGTTGGAGTACAGGGAGATGGAGGGCTTGATTAAGGACTTTATTAAGTCCCTGCCTAAGGGGAGGGCTTACTCAACGGCGGAGTTCCTGCACCTCTTCGGTAAGCATCTTGACGAGCTGGGCATCGACTGTATAGTGTCGGCAGCGTATAGGGCGGGCGTACCGGTATTCTCGCCGGCACTCGTTGATAGCGGGTACGGGATAGCGGCGATCTTAGCGCTGAGTGAGGGTCATCTCGTAGTCTTGGACATGGTTAAGGACTTCAACCAGATTATTCAGGTCGCTTCAGGGCCTAGGAACTTATCGGCGATATACGTTGGTGGGGGAGTGCCGAAGGATTACGTCAACCTAGTGACCGTAGCCCAAACACTGCTTGCTGAGGCGAGGGGGATTAAGGACTACTACAAGCCCCTGAAGTACGTCATCCAGATAACGACGGACGCCCCGCAGTGGGGCGGGCTAAGCGGCGCCACCCTCGAGGAAGCGGTGAGCTGGGGTAAGGTACACCCGAGGGCATCGAAGCGCGTGGTTTACTGTGACGCCACCATAGCTCTACCCATCATCGCTCAAGCCCTCTACGAGCGCGGCGTCAAGCGGGTTGACCCGCCCGACCTAACATGGGTTTTCGAGGAGGTGGCTGAGGCATGAGTAACTTAAGGAAGGGGGTCGTTGGGAAACATTACTACGCGAACCTCTACGAAATAGACGTGAGTAGGGGGAGGGACGAGGAAGGGTTAAGGAAGGTGGTGGCTGAGGCTGCGGAGCTCTCTAACATGAGGTTAGTGGACCTCAAGAGCTGGTCCTTCGGAGGGGATAAGGGCGGCGTCTCAGTCATAGCGTTGGTTGTGGAGTCCCACATAGCCGTGCACACGTGGGTCGAATACGCCTACGCCACCGTTGACGTCTACACGTGCGGCGAGCAGAGCGACCCCCTACCAGGCATTAAGCACATAATAGCCTACCTCAAACCCAAGGACTACAGGGTGTGGTATGCGGACAGAGGGCAGGACACGAAGTTAATGCGGCCGAAGGAGATCAAGCTCCAGTAAGTCCTGGTCGCCACGAGGTGAGGCACGCCTCACTAAGGAGGACGCGTTGGTTTTCACTCAGTTATAAGGGAGAAGACCTTGACGCCCTTACTGGTTATCGCGTCGCTAACGTCCTTACCAGCAACTACGGCCGCCGCAAGAACGACGTCGACTCTAGCCGACTTAAGCATCGCTAGCATAGCCTCCACCTTATCTGCACTGCCGAACACGACGTCAACCAGCACAGCCCTCCCCTTATCCTTAAGACAGTGCTTAGGTACGCCAACGACGACTGTCTTACCGCGCTCGTTGAAGTACGTGGTGTAATACCCCTTCCTAGCTGGCGGGCCTTCCTGGAGGACAGGGCACATTTCGCAGTGTAGCTCCATTGCTAAGGCCGTAGCGAGCATTAACGCGTACTCAGACATGGGCACGACCACACCCACCCTCACGTCATGGAGCACGTTACTAACCATTAGGGTGAAGAGGGACAGGAAGCCTGGCTTCCTCACCAGGTCGTACGGATCCTCGCGCGCAGCGTTAACGGCCTCCTCCACGAGCTTGTCGAGAAGCTTAAGCTTCTCTATGCGCTCAGCTATCTTCACGCTGGTTTTCTCCTCGGGCATGCACTTCAGGCTAACGTACTTCCATAGCGTCTGGTAGGGAATCCCTAAGAGGGCTTGAAGATCCCTCAAACTGTATCGGTAGTTCAGGAGGGTGAGTAACTTAATCACGCTAGCCTTCTTAACACCCCTAACCTTACTCAACCAACCATCAACCCCCTAACCGAAGCTACGGAGATTAGTGTCCCCACACAACACGTGGTTGGAGGAAGTATTTAAGGATCTCTCAACAAGGAAGTCAACCACATGATACTACGTGAGCCAGACATGGCGAGCATCAAGGTAAGTTGATGAGAGCTTACACTAGCTTAATGCCCGGCACTTCACTTAGTAATCGGCGCCGTCAAGGCGCCGGTGAGGAGCCATGGCCAAGAAAGCCAAGAAGAAGGGCAAGAAGCAGGAACCTGAGGAAGCCCCACCCGAGTAACGATGCTGAAGCAAGGCACTGGGCGAAATCGCCCGGAATAAACACACGTTTTTACCTTCCCCTCACCCCCGCACACCCGCGTTCAATGAAGGTGAGGACGCGTCATAACCGACTGTTAGTTGAGGGAGGTAGAAATGAATGGTGAGCCGAGAAAACCATGCATACGTGTCAAGACCTAGGAATATAGGTCTACACATATACTGACTTTCCCGACTCACATAGAATATTACGTTACTAAGGTAATAAACTAGTATGTATCAAGGCTACGTAACCAAGGTATTGCTCCGCATCCCTAAAGGTTCTGCGGGGAGTGATTAGATGACTCGTCACCGTGTCTTTGACTTCATCACCGACTCTATCTCCTCCTCGAAGATCTCGGCCACCCTGCCCCAGCTACACCTCCTAGCGTATTCCAGGCCCTTCTCAGCCTTCGTTAACGCGTCCTCGGGATTCCTGTACACGTGGAGGATGAGTCTAGCGAGTTCCTGCGCGTTCCCCCTAGGGTAGATGAAGGCCCTCTCCTCGGACGCCACCCCAGTCTCCTTAAACACGTCTGAAGCGATGACAGGCTTACCGTAGGCCATACACTCAACCACGGTTAAGCCATAACCCTCCTCACCGATAGAGGACATTATGCAGGCGTCAGCTAATTCATAGTACTTGCTGACGTCAGGTGCGTCCACCACAACCTCAACTGCCTTCCTCCCAAGGACATCGTTAATTTTCCTCGCCGCCTCACGCACCCTCTCAAGGTATTCTAAGTGTTCGGACGTGAGTCCCTTACCGCCCACAAGCCAAAGCTTCACGTTAGGCATTTCATGGGTCACGAGCTTGAAAGCTTCCAACGTTATTAACTGACCCTTGTTAGGTGCAAAACGACCTACTTGAAGGAGGTCGAAGCACTCATTCTCGATGAGCACCCTCTTGAAGGGGCCTTCCACACCCTCAAACCCGAGCACCCTGATCCTCCTCGGCTCAACCCCGAAGTACTGGGTTAGGTCCGTCATCACGCGTTTAGTTGGGACAATTATTTTGTCCACGCGCCGCGTAACTTTCCTTAACGCACGCATCCTCAATGCGTGTCTGAACTTATGCTTCTTCGCCAACCCCGAGTGCAGTAACCCGACATCATGTATGATCGCGATGATGGGTATCTCATCCCTAATCATGGTTGGTGAGGTCTCGCCCCAGTAAGTATTCACTATGACCGCGTCAGGACTCAAACTATTAACCACTTTAGCCGCCCAACGCGAGAAGACGTAGCTGGAGATAAGGGGAAGCGCCCTCTCCTCCTCTCTAATTATTAGCTTGTGGGGAGCCTCAGGCCTGTCGTCCCCCCGGAACCACCGAGTCACGCCAATAACTTCATATCCCCTCCTGCTCAACTCCTCTCCAAGCTTCGAGATGAAGCGCTCAGACCCACCCTTAATGGAGGGCCACCAACCCCTAGATACTAAGGCAATCCTCATGGCATGGAACCTAACCTAAAGCACACACCACTAACTAATTACCTTTACCGCGACCCCACAGCAGGAGGGTCGCGGGGAACCCTAGGATAGAGGAAATCACTCTACTTTTTAATTACACTATGATGGATGTGCCGCGCGTGACTCATGCCATTACTCCTCAAAAAGATCGTAAAGCTAGCTAAGAAGGAAGCGGAGAAGCTGGGCTTGAGCCTAGAGGAACACCTTGTCGATTTAGTAGTGCGGGGCTCGCTAATCGCTTACTCTCTTTCTCCATCACGCATACGCCTCGATCGCTAGGACTGTTCCCCGCATTCTCCCCACTACTTGCTGAACGTTACCTTTCCCTAGCTTCTCGCCAGCCTCTTTTCAGTGGTTTCTTAGTTGCCTCAATATATTCTGCGCTGCCAAGAACCAGGCTTCGTCACTGACTGACTCGCTTAATCCTGGTTGTTTCTGCTGGATCCCGTAAGCGTTTAATGAGCCGAGAAATGCTGTAGATAAATTATTATATTTTATCTACAGCATTTTATGGGGAACGAATTGTTTGTTGATAGGAGGAAGGAGCTGGAATTTCTTGAGAGAAAGTGGAGGGAGAAGGGGTCGCAACTTATTGTGATATACGGCAGGAGAAGGGTTGGGAAGACCTTCCTACTGAAGGAGTTCCTCAAGGGTAAGAGAGGGGTTTACGTGCTCCTTACCGGTGATTCTATAAAGGAGAATATTAAGGTGATGAAGGAGGCCTTTGCCCGTCTTACGGGGAAGAGCTACTTCACCAAGTTAGAGGTGGGTCTAGAGGAGCTTTTCAGACTGTTAAAGGAGGAGGTGCGTGGTGAGAAAGTAGCTGTGGTGTTGGATGAGTTCCAGTACCTAACTCAGCTGGATCCAGAGGTACTCACCGTTCTCCAGAGGGTGTGGGATGAGGTTCTTAAGGATTCTGAAATATTCCTTGTTTTATGCGGCTCAAGTATCGGCATGATGGAGAAATTGTTAGAGTATAAGAGCCCCATATACGGAAGGAGAACCGGTCAGTGGAAGGTTGAGGCCTTCACCATTGACGGGATAGTGGAAATGTTCCCTCACAAGGACTTCGAGGAAATAGTGAAGATTTACGCAGTATTTGGCGGTGTCCCATATTACCTATCCCTCATCGACGGGAATGCCAGTGTGGAGGAGAATATAAAGAGGAAAATACTCACGAAAGGAGAAGTACTTTACGAGGAGCCGGAGTTCCTGCTGAGAGAGGAGTTCAGGGAGCCTAGAGTATACAAGCTAATACTCAAGTATATTGCCCTAGGATACACAACTCTCGGGGAATTAGTTAGCGTGACAGGATTCGACAGGGGGAATATCTCTAGGTACTTGGAGACCTTAGAGGCCGTGGGTCTCGTAGGGTATGAGTTGCCTTACGGGAAAAGGAAGAGAGGAAGGTACTATATAAGGGATATGTTCTTCAATTTCTGGTTCCGCTACGTTTATCCTAATAAGGGCGACCTAGAGGTAGGTATGGTCGAGGAGGTCTTCCGCAAGATCTTGAAGACACTTAACACCTACTATGGCAATGCGTTCGAGAGGTTAGTTATCGACATGTTAAGACAGAAACTCATAGACTTCGGCCACACGACCGTTAGTAGGTGGTGGCATAAAGGAGAGGAAGTAGACGCCCTCGCAGTCGGTAACAAGGTAGCGGTAGCGATAGAGGTTAAGTGGAAGGAACTGACACGGGAAGAAGCAGAAAGAACCCTAAAGGAGCTCCGCAGGAAAACCCGGCGGATCGGCCTCAATAAGGAAATCAAGCACTACGTGATAGCGAAAAAGGTTGAGGGAAAGGAAGAACTCAACGCGCTAGACCTAGAGGACTTAGAGAAAGCCGTGAGAAATAAATCGAGAAATAAATCGTTAGTGTCTAGGCACGGTTTGTAATTAATTAGTTCTGTGCTTATTAATAAATTTATAACTGTTGTTAAAATCAATAAATCGGGTGAGCTAATTTCGTGCCTCTGGTCAAGGCATTAGCAGGGACTTCACGTATACTGGTAGGTATGAGGATGAGCCTCACTTCGGCGACGTTGATTACGGAGCCGCCTTAAGCCTTGTGAGGGCGTTGCCATCATTTACTGCTGAGGCATTCGACGCTGGTCTATGCCCCCCAGCCATAGTGCTGGATGATGGTGCCGGGAGCAATCTAGTAGTTTCCTCATCGCCTAGGAAGCCAGGCATGTATGACGTGTACATAGGTGGGGCGAGAGGCGATGGTACTGTGGTCACGGGCGTGTCCTTTGAGAAGGTAGCCGAGATAATCGGTAGATTCTTCTCAGGTGCACCTATCGAGGTGGAAGTCGAGACGCTGGAGAAGGTTGCTAAGAGAATCAGTGAGGGGAAGAGGACGCTGGCCTACGCATCATGCGGGGCCCAAGCAACAGATATCGACTCGTGGGGGAAGGTGGACGCGTCAGTAACCCTAGAGGAGTTAAGCGACGGAAGAAGGGTTCTCTCCATCTGGATCTCAGGACACGCACCCGCCGAAATACCTGCGGACAACGTCATTGAAATTGAACTCAGTAGGGGAGGCTTCCTAAGGAGCCCGAAGATAAAGGTAACGTACCTAGACATGAAAGGCAAGAAACGGAAGGCCTCACTGGAACTCAAGGACTGGTACAGGAAAGACACCATGAAGTTCCAGCAACTAGTGGCTGAATTCTCAACAGCGTTGCCTGGAAGGGTTAAGGTAAAGTAGGTAGTGTGTAAGAAGGCATTAGGTCTAACAGAGCACATGAGGGTCAGGACCTTGCTTGCAAGGAATGCCATGATCGCCGGGCGTTCTAGGGATCTCTGGGGCCAGGCTATTTAATGCCTAGCGACTATTAAGGTCGCGTTAATCTGGAGGTAGCTCATTGCTTAGCTTATGATTTGCCTCCTGTTGTAAGTGGTGATGTGTACTATGTAATACATTAAGTGGTGTATCTTCTTAAGAATCTTAACGTTGTAGGGTGGGTGTGGGTTTACCTAAAACTCAGACTCGCGGAATCCCCTCTTCCTATGCATTATGAGTTCTTGCTCTGCTTTTTCATGTCTGTGTAATGTATTTTGGTTGGTTCCCTAGTCTTGATATATAGCAGGGAGTGGAGGAAGAACCGATGTTGCGGTGGTTAACTTCACTTCGGTGTAGTTAATCCCCACTTAACTTCACCAACCCCAACCAATAAAACCACCAACATACAAAAACCCACAAAAGTGGGCATGTAATCTACAATCCCTTCATAAGAAAGAAACGTATATGGCATGGTGAGAATAATGACAGCCGATATTTTAACATAATTGATTAAAAGGATTCCGATATGGGATGGTATCTGCCTCGTTACAGTATCCTAATGGTATCCCTTGAGTGCTTGGAGTACTCCTTTGCTCTTTCCTCACTCACTACATGTAGTTCGACGGGGGCGTCCCAGGGGAGGCCGTACGTGTCTATTGCCCTCTCAAGTATGTCGATCAGTAATTTCCTTTGGGTGTTTGGGTCAATGATCTTAACCACTACGAGGATGTCGATGTCGCTGTAGATTGTTGTGCGTCCTTCCGCGACACCGCCAATGACGTGCACTTTAGCGTCTGGGGCGAGGTCCTGTACAGCCCTACTTATCTTTTCAGCGTATTCCCTTCACTTCCTTAAGTGGGCGAAGTGGTACTTAACCCAGCTTGACATTTCTGCGTACCTCCTCAAGAACGCTCCTTAACCTCTTAGCTACGTGTAGGGCCTTTTCTACGTCGTTGCGTGAGTACCCGAATTCGCCGTACCTGCTCATAATGTATGACTCCTCAATCATTATGAGTGCTCTTCTATTATCATCCACGAACTCTACGAGCTTCTCTGCTACCTGCGCATATCCATGCTCCTCTAACGCCTTGGCAAGCGTGCCGAGTAGTTCCCTTAACCTGCGACCCCTCAACATTAATCCGGAAAGCTCGTAGTAAACTGCCTTCACGTAGAGCTGCAGGCCCTGCTCAACGAAGAACATCGCTAGGTCTGCGTTAGATGCCTTCTCAGCTTCTTCTAGGAAGGCGGTGGCGCGTTCAATTAACTTACTCACGTATTCTCCACTCACTTAACGCCACCTGAGTCAGTACCCGTTAGTTAGACTTCATGTCGTAATTCATAAACTATAACGTGGTGATATGATGTCTCACTAATTAGAATTCAAGCCTATATGTGCGTTACGCTCACCTTACTTACCCTTAGCGCCTGCTTCATTAGCTGTTCCAGCGTTATGGTGTTTCTTGGGTTGCCAGTCACTTCCTTCGCCACGATCCCCGTTTTGATAATAGGGTATGGGAGTAGCTGTGCCTTAGCTTTGAGCCTCCTTAGCTCCCGTTCCGCCGACCTTTCGTCTACTTTAGCGTACTTCACCTCATATACCATAGCTCCCTCCTCCGTTACTGCGACGGCATCGATCTCTGTTTCCTTGCTCCACCATGGCTTAACGGGGGTTTTCAGGGTTTTTGAGAGGAGTTCCCTAACTACTTCCTCGAACCAATGTGCTAGGTGGTTCCTCAGTAATTCGTTGTCTACCCGCACCTGCCCTGTCACTTCTGCCTCGTCCCTCCTGGGGTATATTGCCTTGAACCAGTAGTCCCAGAACGGGTCGGCTATGAGGTACTTCGCTTTCTTAGTTCTCAAGGGGTCCTCCCCGGCCGGGACAACCCGCTTAACGAGGCCTAAGCCCCTAAGCACCTCTAAGTACTTAATTAGGCTCGTCCTCCTGACCACCTGGGCCAGCTTGCCGAAGGAGTTCCTGCCGGACGCTATCGTGGCTAGTATTGATGCGTAGACACCTAACTCTCTAGTCTCAGACGCTAACAGGTGTAGTGGTTCCTCGTAGAGGCGCCCGTACCTGCTGTGTATGTGCTTCAGAGCCTCCGATATGTGGTCGGTGCTCTCAATGAGGGCGAGGTTATATGGTGTCCCGCCGAAGAGGGCGTAGAGTCGGAATGCCTCATGCTCAGACGCACCGATTTTCTCCCTCAAGTACACGTAGGACTCCAGGAAGCCGAACCCGCCTAACTTGATCGTGACGCACCTGCCGTAGAGGGGTCCCAGAGGACCTGCGAGCCGCTCAATAACGGAGACGGTGCTCCCAAGCAGGACGAGCTTGAGTGGGGCGTCAGGGTAAGTATCCACGAGGGCCTGCAGGTGGGAGGCGAAGGACTTCCCAAGCCTCTGAAACTCATCAATAATCAGCACCATACCCCCTAACCTATTAGCGCAGTTAACTATCCCCTCAACGACCTCCTCCCAAGAATCCCCGCTAACCTCGCCGCAGATCTCCTTAAGCTTAGACGTGACCCAACGTAGTAAGGCACCCTCATCACCCTCCGGGACGAAGAGGTAATGACCCTTAACATGCCTCAGCAACACAGTAGCTAACCAGGTCTTACCTATCCTCCGCCTTCCGTAAATAATTACGGCACGAAACCCTGCCTCACTTAGTTCCCTCCTAAGCACCTCTAGAACATCGTCTCGATTAACAAATAATCCTAACAATGATGATCCCTACAATAATCATTACTAAAAGGATAATATATTCTGACCCTCCCACACACGGGGTGGTAGCTGCTGGGAGTTGCGGGGGTGTTGCCTAAGGTACGTGGTAAAAAACTAGCTTAGTAGGTGAAGTATCCTCCATATCTGTTTGAAGGTTCTTACCTCCGCATCCACGTAATGCCTAACTATCTCCTTCGGCCTAAAACCTAGGGCTAGGTCGGCTTCCCTTAGCATGGGTATGTCGTTGTATCCGTCGCCTATCGCGACCGTTACTTTGGGGTTTAGGGTTTCCTTGAGTTTCCTAGCTACTTCCCCTTTGTCTTTGTAGGTTAGGGTGCACCCATCCAGCACGCCGTCCTTGAAGATTAATTCATGTGCGATGAAGCCGTCGCACGTGATGCCTGCTGCTTTGATGGCGTGTTCGAGTATGGTGAAGCCTCCTGTGACTATGAATACGTGCCATC
>WAOL01000088.1 GCA_015521295.1 Desulfurococcales archaeon | reverse complement strand
GCAGGCTTCATTGTTCTTAAGTGGGATCCCGTGGCGTTAGGGTTCGTTGCGGTTAAGCCTTCCTAGCCTGCCTTTGTTTTACGGCTTTAATCTATACATGGGAATTAGTGTTTGAAAAGTTTAACTTTTATATACATGATCTGATTTAATTAATAATGGTGTTACATCTATTGTCGGGTTCTCAGGCGGAGTTCAAATACGTTGATAGGCCTGAGCTTCTCCCCGTAAAGCCAGAGCAAAGGACTGTCGGCACGGTCGGGTACACGTTAATGATTCTCTCAATGACGATAACGACATCGATATTCTTCCTGGGCTGGCTCTCTCAGATGCTTGGGCTGAGCTTAGTTCAGACGCTGGTGGCGGCCACCATAGGTAACTTAGTCGTGGCAGCCGTCATGACGCTTAACGGCTATGTCGGCGTCAAGTACGGAATACCCTTCCCGATCCAGCTGAGGTATACTTTCGGGTATAAGGGCTCGATAATACCCCTGCTTGTCAGGGTCATAGTGTCGCTGTTCTGGTACGGTGTTGATGGCTTCATAGCTTCCTGGGCCATAACGGAGATGGCGATGCTCGTTGCTGGAGTCCCCGTTAAGGTGATCATGGCTGAGGGGCTGAAGTACACGCCCATAACGTTCGTGCTGTACCTGCTCTTCGTGTGGGGCGTCGGCATGAAGAAGATTAGGGGCATCAAGATCCTCGACAGCATCTCCGGGCCCTTACTACTGATATTCTTCGCGTGGTTCGTGTGGTACTTGACGCTACAGTTCCCCGGTAAGGCCGTCCCAATGTGGGCAGGTAAGGTCGGGTGGCTCAGCAGCAACTTCTTCCTGGCGGTGGCGGTTCAGACCGCGTGGTGGGGTACCATAGCCCTCAACGTGTCGGATATATGTCGCTACAATAAGTCCACGAAGTCCCTCTACGTAGGGCACATCGTCGGGCTAGTGCTCCCGCAGATCTTCGGCACGTACCTAGGCTTCGTCGCCACCTACTTAACGGGCGGCACTAACAGCCCCATAGACATCATAGCTAAGTACAGCCCCACCGCAGCCCTAGGCATCTTCGGCCTTCTCTTCGCCACCCTAGCAACGGGGAGCACGAACGTGACGGGTGACGTGCCGGCGGCAGCGAACGGCATCATAAGGCTAGTTAAGACGTCGTGGGGCAAGGCAGTGACGGCCGCCACCTTCATAGCCTGGCTAGTCATAGGGCCTTACTCCATAGTGTACTGGGCTAAGTCCCTCGACGTCGCCTACTACCTACTGGACTTCAACTGGTACTACTCGATGTGGTTAGGCCCAATAGCGGGGGTCATGGTTGTCGACTACTGGGTCTTCAGGCGCGGCAGGATAGTGCTGCCCGAGCTCTACAACCCTGAAGGGATATACAAGTACAGCGGGGGCTTCAGCCTCGTCGGGCTGGCGTCCTTCGCCGCAGGCATCCTCGGCGAGTACGTGATAAGCGCGTTGCAGGGGACGCTCGCATGGTACTTCGGCTTCATACCCGTCCCCAAGATAGAGCTGGCGTGGTACTACGGATTCATAATAGCGGCGCTGACCCACCTAATACTGGGGTTCGCGGCGAAGGACTACGTACTGCCGGAGCTAAGGTACGTTGTGACGCGGACTGTCAAGGACTATACGGGGAGGGTGGCTCAGGCGGTGGGTAACGCGCTTAAACACATAACCCTTAATTGGGGGTGAGCTTAAGTGGTTGAACCCTACGAAATAATAATCCGCGGAGCTAGGCTCCGCGGGTACGACCTAAGCAAGAGATACGACGTAGCCATATCGGACGGTAGGATAGCTGAGATTAAGGAGCACATCCCCGAGCACGGGGAGCGCGAGATAGACGCTAAGGGTAGGTTGGTTGTCCCGTCATTCTACAACATGCACTTCCACCTGGACTCCGTCCTAACCCTAGGCGACCCCAAGTTCAATGAGTCGGGAACGCTGTGGGAGGGGATAGCGATCTGGGCTGAGTACAAGAAGAGGATAAGCGTTGAAGACGTGCTGAGGAGGGTTGAGGAATTCGTTAAGTGGTCGGTGGTTAATGGGGTGACGTACATAAGGACGCATGCAGACTGCACCGAGAAGACCTTAACGGGCGTTAAGGCACTCATAAGGGCTAGGGATGAGTTCAAGGACCTAATAGACATCCAAGTAACTGCGTTCCCGCAGGACGGCATACTCACGGAGCCCGACAACGCCGAGTACCTAAGGAAGGCCGTCGAGATGGGTGCGGACAACGTCGGCATGATACCCCACAACGAGTACACGAGGGAGGACGCAGTTGAGTCAATAAAGATAGCGTTCGAGATAGCTAAGGAATTCAACCGCGACGTGGATGGCCATGTCGACGAGACCGACGACCCAATCTCAAGGAACCTAGAGGTAGTGGCGAAGTACACCCTAAAGTACGGGTGGGTAGGCCGCGTAACCGCGGGACACGTCACCGCCTCCCACAGCTGGGACCCAGCATACCGCTACAGGATACTCCCACTCATAAGGAAGGCAGGCATAACCATCATAGCCAACCCACTCATCAACATATACCTGCAAGGCAGGTTCGACACCTACCCCAAACGCAGGGGAATGGCACCCATAAAAATGTACTTAGAGAACGGCATCAACGTCACCCTAGGACACGACTGCGTCCTAGACCCATGGTACCCACTAGGCACCGGAAACATGCTCCACGCACTATTCATGGCAATCCACGTAGACCAAATGATGGGGTGGAGCGACCTATTCAAAGCCCTCGACCTAATAACCGTGAACGCCGCCAAAGCATGGAGGAAAGGAGCAGAACAATACGGACTAGCAAAAGGAAAACGCGCAGACCTCCTAATACTCAACGCCCTAACCGACGTAGACGCCCTAAGAAACCTAGAACCACCACTATACGTAATAAGACACGGAAAACTAATAGCAGACAACACAGCACCAGAAAGACAATATAAAATATACTATAAAGGAAAATGGGAAACCATAGACCTAAACTTCAAGAAAGCACTAAACAAATAACAGCAAAACCCAAAGAAACCTTTCCACAAAAAACATATGAATAACAATTCATTTTGTGGAATAACTACGCGTGGATTGTCTCCCTAGTAACTGCTTCTAATGATGTCCTCACGATACCGACGCTCGGGAAACGACCCGAGGAAAGGCCTATTTATAAAGGGTGCATGTAAGTATTTGATATTAACAAAGAATGAATTGAAGTTGTTGTTTCGTGCTTTGCTGGTTTGCTGTGCTTCCCTAGGGGATGTCTTAGCCGTGCTCTGGTGCGTGGAGGTATTTCAGTGCGGTGTTAGTTGGTAGGTCTGTGTGAGGTTATCTTGCCTGCCTTACGTCTTTTCTGAGTTATTGCTGAGGGTTTGCTAGGTGATTGCGAAGGAATCACTACTTTTCAATTCACTCTTCTTTGATACGCGTGTTTCTAGGCGGGTTGTGTTAGTTCATGATGCTTTTATATTTTGTGTTGTGAGTTAGTTGTTGGTGGTTGGTAGTTGGTGGTTAGGAGGAGGGTGCATGCGGGGCACGTGTATCTTGGTAGGGAGGTTTTGAATGCTTTGGGGATTAGGGATGGTGATGAGGTTGAGTTGGAGGTTAGGGGTGGTGAGGTTGTGGTGAGGCCTGTGAGGGGGGTTGATAGGGATACGTTGGATTTGCTGAGGTTGTTGAAGGAGGTTAAGTCTGGTGGTGGTCGTGAGGATTACTTTGAGGAGTATGATTATGGGGATGTGGGTGGTTGATCATGGTGAATGCCTTCATCGACACGCAGTTGTGGGTTTACGCTTTTAAGGAGCCTAGGAGGGAGGGGTTTGCGAGTGACGGTGAGTACGGGAGGGCTGTCAGGATGCATGGTAAGGCTACTGAGTTCCTGCGTGATGCTTTACTGAGGCATACGGTGTACATCACCACGCATCAGTTGGCCGAGATCTTCCACGCCCTAGCCTTCAGGGGTGTTAGGATGGATCGCGGGCAGGCCTTAAGCATTGTTGAGAAGATAGCGAAGAGCTCGAGAACCGTCGTGGTGGAGGTTAGGAGGAGGCATTACAGGGAGGCGTTAAGGCTGAGCGCCTCAACAGGGATACACGTGTGGGACTACCTCTGTGTGGTGCCGTTGAAGGGGTTAGTGGAGGTGGCCTACACCAACGACAAGCACTTCCTACACCCAACCATGAAGGCCTTAATACCCAAGGTAGAGAACCCCGTGGGGGAGTGGATCACGGCGTAGCTCCACCACCGAGGCCCTCAGCCATAGTCACCCCAAGTACGTGCTGTTCAGCCCCTCCCTCAACGCTATCTCGTGCAGACGCTTATCCCCCGTCAGGAATTGTGAGGCACTCACGTGCTTAGCCGACGCGATCTGCACTGCGTCGGCCTCGTAGATGTGGTGCTTCTCTATCAGCTTCCATCCCTCCCTTAAGATCCTCAACTTCAGTGGCACGACCAGCGCTACCCCCAGCCTAACCATCCTCCTCGTTTCCAGCAGGAACCTCCTCCTGACGACCCTGTACGCCTCATCATCAACCCTGCCAGCCCTCCTAGCCCTGTCAAACACCTCCAACACCTCCCCCACGTTCCATACATTATAGGAGACCACGACATCACCGGAGTAAGCCCTCAGGTAAAGCCTCCTCACAACATCACTGCCAGGCTCCCTAACATACCTCTTCACAATGGCGCTACTATCTAGATACACCACCCGCCCTCTCATCCCTCATAACCCTCACTAACTCACTCACAAGGCCGCCCCTCGACTCCACAGGCTCGAAGTCCACCTCATAAGACTCAGAACCAGCCAAGCTCAGCAACGCATCATCCAGTAAATCCTCAACCATCTCATCCCTCATTAAGTCCTCGAGCAACCTACTAACCTCAACCCCCCTCCTCAACGCGTACCTCCTAAACCTCTCCCACACATCCCTATCAACATAAATACTCGTCTTCACCTTAACCACTGCACACGCCCCCAACACAGACTATACCGAAATCAGTAATAAACCTAAGCACCCCAAACAAGGAGGTGCCTCCGCAGAGCCTAGTTTACATCACCGCCCGTTCCTGTGGGGGTTGAGGTACGTGGGTGTGTGGAAGTAGACGTAGGTCCCGACTCAGTCCTCGGGAGGTTTAAACTGCCTCACCTGTATCAATAAAGAATGAATTGAAGGGTTCGATTAATTGGAACGATTTAGAACGGGTGTTCTAGGGCTTAAGTTTATCTCCATATATAGAAATATTTTAGCGAAAGGTGACTAATTATGAGATTGTGGATCTTCACTGTAGTAGTACTGCTAGTCCTTCTGGTGGGAGGGATATGCGGTTATATTCAGTACAGCAACAGTGCCTCGGGTTACAAAGCCTCCTACGAAGTGAGCGCAGTAAATACTGCAACAGTAAATAGTGCGGCTGCCCATGCCGTGGTGAGCGCAACGGTAAGTACTCAAACTGAGCCTCAAACCATGATGGGGCATGTTGAGAACGTAGTTAAGCCTCCGCTAAAGTTCCGTGGCCCAACCTTCACCGCAGGAATGCCTGGGCTTAAGATCGTTGCTACCCTATCAAACCCCAGTGTAAAGATCGGTGAGACATTATGGATTAAGGTTAGGCTCATAGGTGAGAAAGCATGCAGCGTTAAGTTACTGAGAGTAACTATCATGAACTCCAAGGGTCAGAAAGTGTACGATGTCTACACATGGTTACCCCACACAACAGTGACTCCAGGAACTCAAGGATCTCAAGAGGAAATATATAATATTGCATGGAGAGCATCCGAGCACCCCTCAGCAAATGTTGAGGTAACACCAGGTAACTACACGGTCATAATAAAGACCACTGTTGATGAGAAGGAAATAGCTGTGAAGGGAATCATAAAGGTGGTGGGATTAACATGAGCATGGGGTAAGTGCTTGATAATCTTCGCAGTTCTAACGATTTTACTAACTTTGTGCGGATCTCTCCGTGTTTTGTGTGGTGTTAAGTTGAAAAGCTTTTTGTTTCTCTGTTGCGGGTCATTGGTGGTGTTCTTGTCTGGTTTGGGGTTGTTGGCGTTGGTGGGTTGCTCTCCTAGGAGTATCCCTAAGGCAGGTGTTAGCGTTAATTACTGATACGTAGCGTTAGTACTATATTGTGGGTGGGGGGTTGAATGCCGTAATTGCTGTGGCGGGGAGGAATTGC
>WAOL01000087.1 GCA_015521295.1 Desulfurococcales archaeon | reverse complement strand
GGGAATACCTAATTAACGCTGGCGTCTACGCTATGAAGCCCGAAATATTCAAGTACGTCCCGGAGAAAGGAGACCTAGAGAAGACTACATTTCCTAAACTAGCTAGCAACAGGTTACTCAAGGGCCTAGTATACAATAATGTCTACTGGAGATCCATCGACACAGTAAAAGATGTGGAGGAAGCATCAAAGGAACTTGCTTCAGGTCTACCTAAAATATAGGGTTATAGTGCGACACATATCTCGTTTAACCCAGAGTAACACCTGCTGTGATAGGCTGAGTGATGTGAATAGTGCTTCCGATCCTTAATATCAATACCTTAGAGGTGTTTCAACATTCTCCTTTTGTTTTACTTAAACGAGACAGACTTATAAAACATAAGGAGACATAATCTTTTTGAGGGTGTGCATGCAATGAAGAGGGTGATTAGTTCAATAATCATTGCCTTAATAGTTATAACTATCCTAGCAGCAACATCGTCCTCGGTAACAGCCAGTACTGCACCTACGCTAAAACAGTACACAATACAAAGTACTAAGTTACATGGGCTAAACATACCTCCTGGTATTAGTAAGGACTTTAAGGTTCAGGCTGTAGTAGTCATTAAAGCATCAACACCTCTCAGTAAGGTCCTTCAGCTCTACAATAGCTTAAGGAAAGTAACAATAACAGTGCTGGGCAAGAAGTTCAGTATTGTTGCCTCAACACTCAGAAGGGACACGAAGGGTAACTACATCTTTAAGGTCGTAGGACCCATAGGCAAGATAGTTAATGCGTTACGCCCGTACAAGACAGTAGTATTAGGCCTTGCAGAAAAACCGCTAATAAACTTCGAGACAGCGCTCCTCTACGAGGCGCCACCCAAGAACAAGGAGACGCTAATAACGGACTCTATAAAGACCCCAGACATATCCAAGATCAAGCCCAAAACAAATAACTTCTTCATAAGGTACTTAATAGGGGCTGCAGCTGCTGAAACGCTCTATGGTTTCAACGGTACCGGCATAAGAGTGGGAGTAATAGATACTGGCGTTGATTATGGGAACCCAGACTTGCAAGGTGCCCTAACCTACTATGTGGGCACGTACAACGGCACGAGAATAAGGGAGCCACTAGTGCTGGACGCTGACGAAAACCTAGTGATACTATTCAAGACCTTCACAGCTAACACCACAGGCTTCATAAATGTTGGCGGAGTTAACTTCACCGACTACATACCTTACCCAGTTAATCTTACCGCCCCATATAGCGCTTATAACGTGAGTAACGTGACATCACTAAGCGGCAACTACAAGTTCGGAGTTCTTTACGAGTACATGGCAGGGGAAGGTAAATGGATAAAGGTGGGTGTACTCCTAACCGACCCAACAACCGCTGGAAACTACACGACACTATACATAGACGCTAACAATAACAGCATATTTAACGACCCAGAAGACATTAAGGTCACGTACGACGGTAACAGGATACTAGCCGCATACAAGCCCGGAAGCACCTGGCCCTACGCAAGCTTCGGAGTAGCAGGCGGCTTCTTCTTCGACGCATACTGGAACTTCAACTACCCAGGACAGGTATACGCAGGCTGGAACCTTCAGGGCAAATACCTAAGCATATTCTACGACTTCTACGGTCACGGAACATCCTGTGCAGCAGCCATAGCCAGCAGAGGATTCCCCGAAGGCATAGCACCCGGAGCCAAGATAGTAGGCATAAAGGGTCTATGGTTCGGCGATGTAGAGGTAGGCATGCTATGGGCAGCTGGATTCAACATAAGCGGGTACACACCAGTATATACTGGCACACCTAGGGTAGACCTAATAAGCAATAGCTGGGGCATAAGCCTCTTCACGTATGACATATCAGGATTCGGCTACGACTTCGAATCCCTATTTGAGGACGCAATAACCACACCAGGGTTCCTAGACCCGAACTACCCAGGAGTACTAATAGTCCATGCAGCCGGTAACGGTGGTGCCGGCTACGGCACGATCACATCGCCGGGAGCGGCTGGAGGAGTATTGACTGTAGGCGCATCAACCTCGACCCACCTATACTACTACCTCTGGGGCTTCGGAGGGTACACCTACGACGACGTAGTATCTTGGTCTGCCAGAGGCCCAACACCTGCCGGGTACATTAAGCCTGACGTAGTTAACGTTGGTGCGTGGGGATTAACCGCAGCTCCCGTATGGTTAAGTGCGGGTAACTACACGATATTCGGAGGAACTAGCTACGCAACACCGCTAACAGCTGGCGTCGCGGCACTGGTGTACCAGGCTCTTAAGTCTCAAGGAATGACAAACATACCGCCTTGGCTCGTTAAGCAAATAATAATGAACACTGCTGTAAACCTGCACTACCCGCCATTCGATGAGGGTGCTGGCCGTGTGAACGCCTTAGCCGCAGTTCAGCTAGCATTAGAGATAGCTAACTCAAGCTCCAATACTTATAAGGGCTTAAGGATATTCAGCGATTCGTTCTATAAGTATACTGCCGCTAAAATGGCTAGGATATGGGGATGGATGTGGTCAGACTACTGTGACCTAAACCTATATTATTGGTACGGCTTCACATTACCTCCAATATCACCATACGGCCTACTATCTTCGTATGCTCAAGGCAAGGCATATAGTATATATGAGCCAGACATATCGCAGGGAGGCTTAAGATACTTCACATTCACAGTAGAGAATCCGACAGGTTCATCAGCGGTCGTGCAGGCAAGCGTAGTTAGGCCTGCAAAGATAGCCGGACCCATAAACTACTACTTGAGGTTCACAGTACCAACAGGCAGTTTCGGGACATACAAGTATATAGTGATACCTCCGTCAGCTATACCTAAAGACACAGAGTACTTAACAGCGGATGTTGTACTACCTTACTCGGTATTTGATGGTGATAATGACTACTACGCTGATTACTATGTAATCATAATAGCTTACGTATGGATCAGTGACTTCAACGGAAACGGTATACCAGATACTAATGAAAGGGTAGTGATAAACTTCGGATACTCCTTATCCAACCATAACTTAGTGCAGGTCAAGTTGCCATTACAGCTCCTTAAGGAGTACGGTCCTAACGCAAAGTTGCTCCTTAGGGTGTGGTTAGTGCGTGGGGACGACTCAACCCCCGCAAAGACGTCGCTACACAATCAGGTAGTTAAGGTTGGAGTAACTTACTACGGCTTCAAACCCGACAACTGGGTAAGGATACTGAGCAGGTACCCAGGCGGTAAGTTCTTCATTAAGGCAGGTAGTACGGCAACCATCAAAGGAGTTATAAGGCCACCAGTATATGCGGCGCCGACAGCGTATCAAGACTACGTGAGATTAAATGTTAAATTCGCGGACGGGACAACGATGACTTACTACGTGCCACTAAGCTACACAGTATACACAACACTAAGAGCTGGATGGTCACGCATAGTGAATACAGGGCCAAGAGCAGCATCATATCCGTACTCATGGAGCTTCCTGAAGGGAGACACAGCCTGGGACTGGAGGTACGAATCCGGTGACTGGAGGGTGTTCTACGTTAACATTCCAGACTCTAAGGTATGGTTGCTCCAGCTCCAAGTAAGTTGGTTTAACAGCTACACGTCATTGATAACGTACACGCTAGGACCTGGTGGGCAATTCGCAGGTGTCTACTACGGAACAGGTGCATCCTATCACTACTACCTAGGTAGTGGGAGGTTCCTATGGATGGATACAGGAAGGTATAAGTCACCCAACACTAAATCGGTAATAACGTTCCCACTAACAACATACCGAGACGGCGAGTACCCAACCACCAAGCCAAACCTAGGAGTATACACAATAATAGTCAGGACAGCGCTCTACGGCGGATCATACTACTTCGAGGGCTTCAGAGTCTGGGTAAGGGCGCTACCAGGTTACAAGATGCTACCCAACACAGTCATGTCAACAAGTGGGCAGTTAACAACGTATGTTAGACTGCCCTACAGAGCAAGCTCCATAAACTTCGTCTTCGGCCAAGCAGCGTTACCAATGTTCACATCACAAAGTCTCTGTAACTACAGTACCTTGCAAGTTACTCCCTCAGGATATAGCAGACCATCAATATTCTACAGGTACACGCTCAAATGGAGCGGCCTGAACTGCTACCTAAGCTTTGAGAAGCCAAGGGTCGACTTAATAGTATTATACATTGCGTCGTTCCCGGAAATCCCAGTATATTACAAGTACTTCAACAGCTACTACACACTAACAGATCAATACATACTCCAGGACTGGATGATAACAGGTAATTTATACTACACGGCACCATCGGGTGACTAATAGAATAAGCTCAACAGGTTATTTTTCTTTAATCCGAACAAACTCTCCTTAATCGACTCTAGTGTTAGGTCAAGACCTACTAACGTATCCTTATATAATGTTGGATTAGTCCAAGGATTATCTTCTAAGAGTGCTGGTGTAGACGGAATATCTCTGTTAGCTTAGGTAATTGCTTCAGATACCTTAATACCTCCTTAAGGTCTTGAATAATTGGTGGTTAAGAATGAATGATAACTCAGGCTTAGTGCTTCTTGAAGTAACTAATATTGAGGAGGGCTTCAAGGAATTCAAACTAAATAAACGGTACTTGGACGGTGTTGCCGTTAACTTGAAGGAAGTAAACCTGTCGGAGTTAAGGGTTTCCCTAAGCCCTGAGTACCTCAAGGAACTCCATGTAATGTTAATTCTTGGTGTTGAGGGGTATAATGAGGGAATCAACGAGGTTGTAAACCTAGTGGGGATGGGGAACACTGAGATACTATTAGCGTTTAATGATATGCAGAGCATGTTACTCAGCAAGTCCAAACTACCAAACACTGTAAAGGTAGGGCTAGTGCTCAACCATCCGGCGCCAACCTTAAGTCCTTACCAACGAGCAGGGGCAGGATTCATTGTTATGCCCCCAACCCTGATAAGGGGGAGAATATTAAGTGAGTCTAAGGCTCGTAAGATCAACATTATTGCTCGACTCGTCAACGATGTGACGATCTGCACGGCACTGCTGGAAGTAGGGGTTTACGCCATAGTAACAAAAATCCCGACAATAAAGAGGGACGCTAGAAAGAAGTTAAAGTAAGGCACCCCTTTCCTAAAGCAGCGCTCCCTCCCAACGATTTACCAATGCTTGAACTTCGCCGAGCATTCAACCTTCCTCTCCTTACATGTAAGGACTTAGAGTTTTCTTAGATATCGGGGCTTCCGAGGATTGAAGTAGGTAGGGTAACGGGGTTCCTTCAGCTACCGTTCACCCGAATCGTGCCTTCATGTATTGAGTTATAGTGTTTTGTGTCTGGCGCGGTCGGGTTCATTACGGCGACGCCCCGACCCCCTCACCGCCCTGCGGGAGCGGTTCTCGGGAATCGGAGCCCACCAAGGCAACATGCATCTAGTAAGCATTATAAAGCTTTCAAGGAATAGGAAAACCAACATGATACAGAAAACTACAATCTAATGCTTCAGCTACCCCTAATGCTCATCACTGGTCAGGGGGCATGACTCTCATCAACGGCTTTAACTCATTTATTTCTTGCTCTTAGCTTACTTAAAGTAATTCCCAGCTTGTTAATCAGGGGCTCAGATCTCTTAGCAGGGTATATGTAAGCTCTTTTTCCTTAGTCTCAGTTAGTTTCTTAAGGTTTTCTAGAGGGATTATGAAGTACAGCTCCTCTCCCTCGAAGATGTAACTCCACCCAAGCTTTTGGATCCAAGAACCCTCGCTACACTTAGTCAAGATGTTTACCACCTCCTCAATCCTAGCGAACCCTGAGGACGTATTATGGCAACGCATGAATGCCCTCAGCGAGACCTTCACCTCGTTCTGGCCCGTTAGCGAGGCTATCCTAAGGGTGCGTAAGGCATTTGACCGTAAGTAGCAGAGTAACGCGTCAATAAACGCCTGTGCTGCTCTCTTGCATAGCTCGCCACTCATATCTTGCTACCCGTGATTAAAGCGTATAGAAAATATATTAATGGGGTGACATACGATTCCACAATCGCTGCGATTAACAGAAGGATAAATATTATTTTGAATTTACTCAGGGCATACTTAAATGCCTCGAGAGGCGCACCTCTCTTAAGCAAAACTTTCTTTATAAGTTCAACACCTATTTTTAGGCCCAGAGCAGTCGAGTATAGTATCGCTGTTAATTCAATTATGCCGTGTGGTAGTAACAATATGATATTCCTAGTGACGTCGCCGTAGGTTGCTATGGACCCTACTATGAATCCGTTAAACCAAGCTATCCCTAGGGGTGCTAGTAGCGTAGCACCAAGTAGTAGGTTAACTATCGCTACCCTCAAGTTATTATAGAATATAATGAACGGCAACGAAAGGAATGTCTTAATGGGGTTCTTCTTAACGAAATCAGATACAGGTGCCAGCACCTCTTTCGTGGAGGAGGTTACGCTCGATTTGTAATCAGGTGGTAGTAAAGCACCATAAAGTACAGCGAGCACAAACACCGTCAGCACCACTATTGCCTCGACCTTCAATGACGAAACCCTACGTATAGATAGTTCCTGCCCTATATAGGGTTACGTTTAGGAAACGGAGATAAGTTCAGGAATAAAGACATACGTAGCTCTGGAGCTTGGGGCTTAAACAGCACTAAGTTGATCACTAGCGAGGTGATGGTGGTTGCTACGAGTAATTCGGAGGGCTGGGAGTGTTAAGATGGAGAAGTACCTGGCTAGGTACACCCTTGAATGGTTTAGGGAGAAGTACGGTAGGTTCACACCAGCGCAGCTAATGGCTATACCTAGAATCAAGAGGGGTGAGAATGTACTAATATCATCACCTACAGGTACGGGGAAAACGCTCGCTGCTTTTCTCGCGCTAATAGATGAGTTGTACAGGCTGGGTGAGCAGGGTAAGCTTGAGGAGAAAGTATACGTTCTCTATGTTTCCCCTTTGAGGGCGCTGAACAATGATATGAGGAAGAACCTAATACCACCGATACTAGGGATCCGGGAGAAGGCAAAGGAGCTAGGGATAGAGTTACCTGAAATAAGTGTGGGTGTCAGGACAAGCGACACCACACCCTCAGAACGGCAGAGGATGTTGCGTCACCCTCCTCACGTACTCATAACTACGCCTGAATCGCTAGCAATAATAATAACGGCCCCTAAGTTCAGAGAGAGGCTCAGGAGCGTTAGGTGGGTAATAGTAGATGAAATCCATGAGCTAGCGTCCAGTAAGAGAGGTGCTCACTTAAGCCTAAGCCTTGAGAGGCTCGAAGAACTTGTTGGGAGGAGAATACAGAGAATAGGCCTAAGTGCGACGATATCGCCCCTCGAGGTCGTTGCGCAGTTTCTCGTGGGTTACGAGGATGATGGAAAGCCTAGGGGCTGCACGATTATCGACGCAAGATTTGTGAAACCCTTAAGGGTCAAGGTACTGTGTCCTAAGATAGACATCGTGAGGGCATCTGCGGCAGAGATAAATGAGGCCATATACGACCTACTCAAGAAGATAATTAGCAATCACAGAACAACGTTAATATTCACGAACACACGAAGTGCCACAGAGAGGGTAGTCTATAAGTTAAAGAAGGTACTAAGTAGTGAGGGCGTTGCTAACGCAGATGACATAGAGGCGCACCACAGCTCATTAAGTAGGGATGTCAGGCTTGAGGTTGAGGACAGACTCAAGCGGGGCGAACTGAAGGCAGTAGTCTGTTCATCAAGCCTTGAACTCGGCATTGACATAGGTTACATAGACGCCGTCGTACTACTCAGTAGCCCCAAAAGCGTCACCCGATTAATTCAACGCGTGGGGAGGTCAGGGCACAACGTAAGCGACGTAAGTAAGGGCTACGTGATAGCAGTGGATAGGGACGACCTAATAGAGGACACGGTGCTAGCTAAGCTCGCAATGGAGAGGAAGCTAGATAGAATAAGGATCCCTGAGAAACCGCTCGACATGCTAGCTCAACACATAGTAGGGATGTCGCTCGAGAAGAAATGGAATATAAGGGATGCTTATCGGGTTGTGAGGAGATCGTTTAACTTCAGGAACTTAACGTTCGATGAGTTCATGCGCGTACTAAGGTTCCTTGCAGGCAGGTACGAAGCTTCATTCACAGGTCTTGCTGTCTACTCTAAGATATGGTTGGACGAACTCGAGGGTGTTTTCGGCAGAAAGAAGTCGGCCAGGATGATATACTACTTGAACTCAGGCGCGATACCGGACGAAGCCAAAATAAAAGTGCTTCTAGAGGGCCGCCGGTACGTCGGGAACCTAGATGAGGGATTCGTCGAGTACCTGGAGCCCGGAGATATCTTCGTGCTCGGAGGGAGAACGTACCAGTACGTGAGATCGGAGGGAATGAAAATAATAGTGAAACGAGCCGATAATCAGAGACCCACAGTACCAAGCTGGTTTTCCGAGATGCTTCCGCTCTCCTTCGACTCAGCCCTAGAAGTGGGTAGGTTCCGAGGATACGTAAGGGACCTAATCACTAAGCTAGGTTATGAAGAAGCAGTAAACATCATCTCAAAACAGTATAAGCTAACAAAACATGCCGCAACTCAGATAGTGAGTTACGTATGGGAACAAATGAAGTACACTGGAGGAATAGTGCCAACGAATAAGGAGTTAGCAATCGAGATATGGGAAGACCCGCAGGTAAATGGCACTGACGTAATCTTCCACTACCTCCTTGGAAGAAGGGTCAATGCAGCACTATCTAGAGCCTACGCCGCAGTATTAAGTAGAATTGTCGAAGCTAGCGTAAGGGTAACCGTAACTGACAATGGCTTCATGTTAACTGTTCCGAGCTATGCGCACGTAACTGAAAACGATGTGAGGGACCTACTAAATAGTGTGCGGAGCTCCAACCTACGACTAATATTGAGGAAAGCCTTACGGAGAAGCGAGATACTTAAGAGAAGGTTCAGACACGTTGCAGAGAGATCCTTCGCAATACTGAAAAACTATAAGGGTGTGGAAACCAATATTAACAGAAGGCAACTCAACTCTGAGACTCTCTTACGTATTGTAGAGAAAATCCCCGGGTTCCCATTATTAGAGGAAGCATACAGGGAGGTGATGGAAGACCATATGAATGTAAGTGACGCTGAGAGGGTACTCCAGTGGATAGAAGAGGGAAAGGTAAGGGTCACTATATTCAGGAGTTACGATGCACCATCTCCTTTTGCACACAACATAGTTGCGCAGGGATACAGTGACGTGGTCCTCATGGAGGATCGTAAGAAGCTACTCCTCCGCCTCTATGAAGCCGTTATGCGTAAGGTTCGGGGGTGAGAAGATGAAGGAGGAAAAGGTGTTGTTGGTTGCCGGAACAACGAAAGATTACGTGAATAATAAGTTAAGGATAGGTGGCTCAGCCTACTACGCATTAACAGCCCTATCACACATTGACGTCGAAACAATAGTACTAACTAATTCGTCGTTCTTAAGGAGAGTTTGTGGCAAACGAGGACGACACGTTATAATAACGCCAAACCCTGAATTTGACATTATATACGAAATAACGCTACCTGGAGAAAGCGGTGAGAGGGATCTAAGGTTGCGTAGCGAGGTTAAAGCCTTCTCAGACCTAATAAGTAAGGTCATTGATAACGGTGCCTTAGACAGTGCCAAATCAGCGCTAATTTCACCAGTAGCACAGGAAATCACAGTCGACGACGTGATACTAATCGCTAAGCATGTACCACACGTAATAGTCGATATTCAGGGTTTAGTACGTATGTTTGACTCCAAAGGACGAGTGTGGATTGACCATAACTTAAGTCGCGAGGTAATTCGAAAACTACGCAACGAAGACATCGTGATAAGGGGCGAGATTTCGGAGTTCCCGCCAGAGTGCAGGGGTCCAGCCCTAGTTAGGTGCATTGAGGGCGGCAAAGCCCGAGCAGTACAGACCATGGGTGAAGGACCTATCTACATTGCATACCCTGACGGGCGCCTATGTATAGCTAACGCACTTGACCATGCCTACGGAGATGACATAGGCGCGGGGGATGTCTTCTCAAGCATTGTTGCTTTACACTTGCATAACCATGAACTCAAGTACGCGGTCGCAGCGGGAACGGCTGCCTCCTTCTTGAGGATAGCTAGGTCAAGAATACCATGGTTTTCCAGAAAGGAACTCTACATACTAAGCAAGAAAGTTTTAGAGTGGATGCGGTGCTTACAGTAGGGAGCAGTTAGTATAACCCGACAATAGCCTGGGGTGATGTGGCTGATAAGCATAATAGTGCCCACCTACAATGAAAGAGAAAACATTGAGGAACTGGTCAAGCGTATCGACACCTCGTTAAGAAAGGAAGGTCTAGAGTATGAGGTAATAATAGTCGATGACAACTCACCCGACGGAACAGCTGATGTTGCAGAAAGCCTAAGCTCCAAATACCCCATAAAGGTAGTGAGGAGGCCCGGTAAATTAGGTCTCTCCTCCGCGGTTCTCGACGGATTCAAAGTTGCTGAAGGTGACTTAGTAGTCGTTATGGACGCAGACCTCCAACACCCACCGGAGGTCATCCCGAAGTTAGTGAGGGCTGCCATGGATGGATGCGACATAGTAATAGCATCCAGGTACGTTAAGGGAGGATCGGTAGGGGAATGGTCAGCACTACGAAAACTAATATCTAAAGGCGCGACGCTGATATCCCGTATACTCCTACCTCAAAGCCGGAACGTAAAGGACCCAATGTCTGGTTTCTTCCTATTTAAGCGTGACGTCCTGGAAGGATCCGAGGGGCTGGATCCTAAGGGCTTCAAAATACTGCTGGAGATCCTAGTCAAGGGGCGCTACAGAAGCGTCTGCGAGATCCCATTTAAGTTCGGCCAACGCTTTAAGGGACAATCCAAGCTAGGTATGAAGGAAATAATCAACTACGTCATCCACGTACTGACCCTCTCCCCCTCATACCTGAAGTTTGCCATCGTGGGGGGCGTAGGGACTATAGTGAACCTAGCTGTCTTATATGTGGAGAGGTACTTACTAGGCATACCGCACATAATCGCTGCCCCCATAGCGATTGAAGTCTCAGTACTGAACAACTTCACGCTAAACGACCTCTGGACCTTCAAGACTGCGAGGAAGGGTAGTTGGGTGTCACGTCTAGTGAAGTTCCATGGATCAAGCGCGGCCGGCATTCTAACGCAGATAGGTGTCTCGATAGGAACGTACGAATTCGTAGTGCATAACTCGATCCTAGCGCAACTACTGGGCATAATCGCAGGGTTCATACTGAACTACGTGATTAGTAGGAAGTATGTATGGAAAAGCTAAGTAATTAAGTAATTAATTGTGTTTCAATGCGAAAATTAAAAAGTAACTCATGCCTGCCTCTTAAGCTCTATGGCATACTTTATGGCTTCTATTATCTGCTTGTAGCCAGTGCACCTGCAGATCACGCTGTTGAGTATTTCTTTGATCTCCTCCTCGGGGGCATCAGGCATGTTCTCAACGACCCAGTGCGCGGCCATTACGAATGCTGGGGTACAGAATCCGCACTGAAATCCGAATTTCTCTATGAACGCCCTCTGCACCACTGAGGGCTTACCGGGTTTCGATAAGCCCTCCACAGTGAGGATCTCGGCACCGTCAGCCTCTGGAGCCAGAACTAGGCATGACTTAACGAGTTTTCCGTTCATTATTACGGTGCAGATGCCGCACTCTCCCCTCAAACACCCTGCCTTAACGCTGTTTATGTAGAACTTCTCCCTTAGGACGTCAAGTAACCTCTCATTAGGCTTAACGGCAACCTCCCTCTCAATACCATTTACCTTGAGCCTAATTGTTATGGTTTCAGCCATCTTTACTTCACCCCCAATAACTTCCTGAGTAAGTAAGCCGTCACGTACTTCACGAGGTGAAGTCTGTACTCCCTCGTGGCCCTTACGTCACTTATTGGGCTGACCTTACTTAACACGATGTTCACGGCCTCCTTAATTAGCTTGTTAAGAGGTTCATCTTTCTTGAATAGCTCCTCAACTTCCTTCACATAGACCGGTGTTGGTGCCACTGAAGCGTAGGCTAACCTGACCACACGTTCAGCGGGGTTATTCGGATTAGCCACGAGTGCAGCTATGCCCACTAACGCTAGGTCCTCGGCTGACCTAACGGCCTTGAAGTACTCTCCCTTGGCTCCTGCAGGAGGCTCAGGAACTATTATCTTCGTTATGACTTCGTTCTCCTTCATCACGGTCTTCTTAACTCCCGTGAAGAACTCCCTTAGAGGCACTAACCTGCTCCCGTTAATTGATGTTAGCTCTACTTTCGCGTCGTAGACCAGCAAGGCTGGTGCTGAGTCTGCGGCTGGTGACGCGTTAGCGATGTTGCCTGCAAGCGTTGCCCGCTCCCTTAAGGCAACGTCAGCAATTTTACGCACTGCGTCCCATAGCACGGGGTACTTCTCCTTTAGAAGGCTATTTGTTTCGAGCTCTCTGAGCGTTGCTGTTGGGCCGATTATTAGTCCTGAACCCTCCTTATACTCAAGTACGTGTAGTTCCTTAATACCTTTGATGTCTATCACGTGAGAAGGTCTCTTAACACCCATCTTCATGTCAACGAGCAGATCCGTCCCGCCAGCAAGTATTGCGGCATCCTTCCCTAACTTGGCTTTGAGTTCCAGTAGCTCAGCAAGCGATGACGGCCTGTGGTACGTGAATGTTGGGAGGATCGTGCGGAAAGCGAGTACGGTCCTCATTACTCACTCACCCCCTAGGAGGTACTTATCAAGTTCTTTGAGTAGCTCCGGCCTCTGCTCCCTAATGGCCTCCAGTAAGTTGTCAGGTGTTATCGGGAGCTTCTTAATCCTCACACCGATCGCGTTGTATATGGCGTTAGCTATCGCCGCGGGCCACGCAATCATCGTTAGCTCACCCACTCCCTTGGCTCCGTATGGGGCATTCTTCTGCCCAACGCCTAGGAACTCCGCAACCATCTCCGTGGGGATGTCGCCTGCCCTAGCTACCTTGTAGTCCGTGAAGTTCGGGTTCAGTAAACGACCGTCCTTAGTGAGCTTTAGTTCTTCGTTGAGCGTTATGCTTATGCCCATCACAGCACCTCCGTATGCCTGTCCGAGAGCGAGTCCCGGATTAATTACTGGGGTATCAAGCACGGTGACAGCCTTAAGCACTCTGACACGCATGTTCAGCAGATCTACCTCAACCTCCACGGCACTCGTGCCGAAGGTCATGAAAGGCTTCGGCTCACCCTTCCCGGTTTCTGGGTCAAGGTATGTTGTTTGGGAAGGTACGTGAGAACCGCGCCCTATTAGCGGGCCGTGGATGGCGTTGCCGTTAGGTAGCGTGTAACCTAACGCCATCTCAGCTAATGATATGCACTCCCATGGTTTGCCCTTAACGCATGCCTTCCCGTCCTTGATCTCAATCTCATCCTTGAACACGTTGAATACTCTGGCTGCGATCTCCTTCATTTGGCTCTTGAGGTCGTCAAGTGCACGCATTAGTGCTTGACCCTCCGAGAATAGGCCTCGTGATCCTACAGTCTGCCATGTATAGGCGACTGAGTCTGTTGACCTTACTGGGGCAACCCTAACCTTCTCTACTGGTATCCCTAGTTCCTCTGCGACTATCTGAGCTAACGCATAAATGGTGCCTTGGCCCATCTCACCAGTGCCTACCAGGACGTCAACGGAGCCGTCCTCATTAACCTTAACTATGGCTGACGACGCGGCATTAGGCGGCTGTACCGGTCCTTTCCAGAAGGACGCTATCCCTATCCCACGGAACTTCCAAGGCTCATCAGGTTTTTCTGGCCTCCTCCCCCAGCCTATGAGTTCTGCAGCACGTTTCATCGTGCCTACTGGGTCTCCAGCGTCTTCCCTGACACGTACTTGTGTCGGTAAGTATGACTTGCCAGGAACTATCGCGTTCTTAAGTCTGAGCTCTAGCGGATCCATACCGAGCTTCTCAGCGAGTTGATCTATTTGTTGTTCGAAAGCAAAGTGCATTTCCTGCATCCCGAATCCACGGAATGCGGTCGTCGGCACTTTATTGGTGTACACAGTTATTGAGTCAACGTGAATATTTGGAACCTCATAAGGCCCTGTGGGGACGAAGCCTACGGACCTACCTATATTGACTGTATAGTCAGCATACGCACCAGCATCTAAGTAATACTCACCATAGTGCGCTACGAGCCTACCGTCCTTCGTGGCACCGGTCCTCATCTTGAATAAATACCCGGCCCTCTGTGCCATGAAGAGGAAGTTCTCCTCCCTGTTCAGCTCTAACCTCACAGGCCTACCGCCAAGCTTCATAGAGAAGAGCACTGGGATGTGTTCGAGCAGAAGACCTGCTTTACCGCCAAAACCTCCACCGATGAATGTATGATGCACTACGACTTTGCCAATAGGTAGTCCTAGAGACGCGGCGAGGAGATGCCGCACCGCGAAAGGTGATTGATGTGACGACCACACCTCCACTGTACCATCACTTAGTACTCGGGCAATCCCTACCCAGTTCTCCATGTAGGCATGACTTATTAGGGGCTCTCTGTACTCCCCCTCAACCACGACATCTGCCTCCTCAAACCCCTTCTTGACGTCGCCCTTGCGTAACTTCAGGTAGTTAGCAATGTTAGTTCCCGGCCTTGGGTATATGAAGGATGCATGTCTATACTCCTCCATGTGTTCGTGAATTAAGGGTGCATCAGGACGTAATGCATCCTCTATTGTAAGGACGGGCTCTAAGGGTTCATACTCAACCTCAATAAGTTCTGCAGCTTCCTCTGCAGCCTCAGGCGTCTCAGCAACGATGCCGGCAACAGGGTGACCGTAGTAAAGTACCTTCCCACGTGCTAGGACGTCCCTGTCTGCCGCATAAATGCCTACTTTGAATGGGAAGTCCTCTCCTGTGAAGACCCTAATTACTCCCGGCACTTTCAGCGCCTTCGAGTAGTCTATTCTCTTTATCCTTGCGTGTGCGTACGTCGACCCTACAAGCTTAGCGTACAGCATGCCCGGCAGCTTTACGTCATAGGCGTAAATCGCGTCACCAAATACCTTAGATACGTCTTGTCGGGGGATGGGCTTCCCTACATACTTATAGGCCTTCAAAATTTTCACCTGAATTTTTCTTATTATTAATAACTTGCTTTTAGTTAAAAATGTTTACGGAAATACCCTTAGTAAATAACTTCTATTTCTAGATTAGGGGAGTTCCCGCATCACGTAGTAAATGAGGCTAGTTACTAGATTGTGCCTTTGAACCCGCCATAACTTAAAACCGCTGGGTTCAGTAATGTGATCGGAATTACGTTGAGAATCTTAACGAAAAGCATAGCAGAGAAATATGGTTTGAATGTGGAGACATACTGTGAGGAAGGTTCGGAACCCGAGAGAACTGAGGTAAGGTTTTCTGATGTCTTACCGGAATTCCGCGGCGGTGGACCGAGATGTAGATCCCTATCTAATCAAAGTCTTTATGCACATCAACTAGAGGCGTTGAGGGCTCTTGAGGAAGGTAAAAACGTGGTTCTAATATCCGGTACGGGCTCTGGGAAAACTGAGGCATGGGTAATGCATGCGTTAACAGCGGGGAAAAGGGTGCTCGCTATCTATCCAACGTTGGCGTTATCACGGGATCAGATATTGAGGATTAAGGAATACTATGGCGCTATTAATGCATCGCATCGCGTCGTTATTGTTGACGCCCCAGAGTGTAAGCATTTAGGCAGAGACAATATTAGGAGGCGCATTAGGGCAGCATCAATAGTGATAACTAACCCAGCATTCCTGATGAATGATTTGAAGAGAGCAGCAGTGAATCCGCAGTCATCAGTGCTTGCTGAGTTTGTGAGTGTTGCTGACATCATAGTCGTTGACGAGTTAGACTTCTACGGATCACATGGTGCGTCATTGATAGTAGCGATGATCGAAGTCATTACTAAGTTCCTACGTGCAAATAGGACAACCCCCCAAGTAGTTATCCTGACGGCCACGCTCGGAAACCCCGAGGAATTCGCAGGCATAATGGAGAAGATCACGGGTAGGACAACAAAGATAATTCACGGGAAACCCTTCAAGCTAAGGAACTGCGTGTACGTGATTCTGGGTAAGGACCTCGAGAAATTAAGGAAGAAATTGCTAAGACTGACTAGAGGCACATACTTCTTTAAGCGATACCGTGAATGGCTCGAGAACCCGGAGCTCTTCCACAGAAACGCACACATCCTAGTTAAGGAGGCCCGCCGTTACGGCATCAACGTAAGCGTACCGTACTTTGACCCAGCAGAAATACTGAGTGAATACCTACGAGACGACGTAGTCACGGTTGTCTTCGCCCCAAGCATCCGCGTAGTCGACAAACTAGTGAAGCGGGTAAGGTCACTACTCCCTCCCAATTTACAGCCCCTAATTCAGCCTCACCATCACCTAGTCCCAAAGGACGTCAGAGCCAAGATAGAGAAGAACGCGGCGCATACACCACCTAAAGTTAAGGTCATTGTAACAGTAAGGACATTACTGCAGGGAATTGACCTACCCACGATAGGGCGGGTAGTCCACTACGGATTACCTGCGGAAACCCGAGAATACTGGCAAAGGGAGGGAAGGAAGGGAAGACGTAGGGAGATCGGCGAGACTGAAACGGTCATAATACCTGTGAGTCCGTGGGATCGAGAGATCCTAGCGTTAGGTAAGGATGGTATTCGATCCTTTGAAGATCTGTCGCTGGAGAAGGTCTACGTCATCAATGGGAACAAGTACGCTAAGTTATTCATCTCACTCTACAAGCTCCTCTCTGACATTAGCTTAGATCATGATGACATCGAGTTACTTAGTGAGTTAAAACTACTTGACTGGGTTAGTGGTAAACCTTACCCCAACGAAGAAGCTGTTAAGATATGGAGATACTTGAACTTCTATGAGTTCGGCCCACCCTACGGCATTCGAAGGTACATAGAAAAGGATGGTGAGTATGTGGAGCTGGAGCAGTCGTCGCGTAGAGACCTAGTCGAAAGATACCAGGTAGGTATGATAGATCATTCCGAGAACTCCTTCGTGGTGAAGTCCGGCTTCAATCGTATCGTAGAGGAACCCGTAGACAGTGCTTTGCGCAATCCACCATCCTGGCTTTCTGAGGTTCTACCACACTACGAATCTGTGAAGGTGAAGTGGGGTGAGAGGCCGGATCTACGTACGGATATCCTCACGGGCAGGTTAACATCTTACGTTGAGGTCGCGCTTCACATCCCAAGTGAAGGTTTTGGAATACTGAGGGAATTACCGCTCAGGGTTCTCTGGACCATTGAGTCACGGAGCAGGTACAGAGTGGTTAAGGCCGGGAAAACCATACTGCAGCTATTCGAGAAAGCTACCCTAGAAATAAATTCCGACGTGACAGGAAACTACACTGACTTAACGTATGGTATTGTAAAGCAACTAGATCCCGACACTGACATCGATAAGTTAAAACTGGCCGCTGCCGCACTAAGGCTAGTCTTAAGGATCCACCCCAAATACAGAATATCGTTCCGCGAGTTACGCGTTGCCGTATTCAAGCCAGTCGCTGGAACATCCACTATAGCTATGTGGGAACCGGAGTCCTCAGGAGTACTCAACATCATAGACTGGCAACGCCTCATTAACGAGCTAAGCCACATTAAACCTCCGGAAATATGGATACCACTAATAGGGATGCTCGACCCAACGGCTAGGGACTACCTACTAACTAATTCTCTAGAGTGGCATGACGTTGTAAGGCTCTGTGCTTCCCTAATACGTAGAATAAGCGGGGTAGAACTGGCCCTTATGAAAGGGATGCGAGCTTGGATACCTAGGCCTTCAAGGAAACTCAACATATACGCAGTTGAGGTGGTCCCCGTAGGGAAGGATGAGTTCGTGGTCGGAGTATTTGATGGGGAGAGCATTGACATCATTACAATAAAGGAGACGGGCATACCTAAAGCAGTTCGCCAATGGCTCGTAAACATACTGGAGAAAGTTATTGATGAGAACGCCACAATAGTTACCACAACTAAGCTGGAGGAGTATGCCTTCGGAAGAACAGCTTCACTACTGCTTGACGAATTAATGAAGGATGGACGCGTAGTTAATCCCTTCAAGAAGCTCAAGGAAGTCACAGGAGAGGAATTCATTGATGTTAAGGAAATAGCAAGGGTTATGGGAGTAAAAGCGCTTCCCTCTACTACTTTCCAAAGAAGTGGTGAGGACTCACAGGAACTTAGGGGGAGCGATACTAAGTCTAACATGGAATTCCTCTTAAAAGTGACTTATGGTGCCTATCTATTTTACAGGGCGTTATCTCGGGAAGGCTAAGGTAATGGAAGGTGATGTGTCGGGGAGGCTTGACTACTTCTCAATTATTTCAATATAGGGATTATAGTTGGATAGGACGTTACTGATCCTACGCATGAGTTTATAGAGATCGGTCGACCTCACAGGTGTCGATAGCGGTATTAATCTCAACGTAAATGTTAGACGATTCCCTCCAATAGAATTTATGGGTGTTCTGGTTTCATCCATTCTAAACGGTGTGTCTCTTATCGCGTCCTTTATAACGCTCAGCATATCGTCTAATGTTATGCTTTGAGGCTGGTCTATGCTTATCCTCATCGTAACGCATGGTGTGTACTCTCTTATCAAGGCGTTAACAAGTACCGAATTGGCTAAGTATACCCTACTCCCATAAAGGTCTTCAAGAACCGAGTTAAAGGGCTCAATATCAATTATTCTTCCTCTAATTGGCCTTATCTGACCAGGCAAGTACACTTCTATCCAAGTCCCTCGCGCATACTTCTGAAGCTGGATCGTTATGAATGCTGTGAATTCCCTTATCTCATAGTAGAATAGAATGAACAGCATTATACCTAAAGCTATAACGACTATGTAGGGTGTCAGCGAAGCTGTTAGTGACTCCACAACACCTAGTATGACGACGATTATCACTATTAGGTCTAGAATCCTTATGAGCATGGATTTCGTACTAGCAGAGATTATACCTCTCTGACGCAGTGTCGAGACGAACCATGATATTAGGTAACGGATTAGTAACACTACCGCAATGAATATGAAGACATATATTATCCACTCCTCGAATGCTGAGGAGTTCGCTGCCCAGCCCGTCAAGTTAAATAGTTCGGGCATTTAAGTAACCCCCTAACCCTTGAAAACCTTAACTACATCACTGCCGCGGGATATAACTAAGAGTTGATACCCATTAAGCAAGATGTCATCCTTATGAGGAACCTTAAAGCCGGTTCCATCGAAAATTAACAGTACATCGACGTCCTCAGGAAGGTCCAGGTCTTTAATCCTCTTATTCACGACTTTATCAGTCTCAGAAAGAGTCAACATAAATAAGTGAAAGTCCTTGAACGATGCAAGCCTCTTCGGTTCGTTAAGTGCCTCTAGGTAAGATCTGACAACATTCGCTATCACGGAGGGTAAGGTTATGGACACACCGAGGTCTAATTGCGTGATTAGCTCGGCAACCTTGGGGTTCTTAACCCTTGCTAGGCGGAAAGGTATCTTGTAGAGCTTCGCAACAGTTAACGCAAAGATATTGACTTCATCCTTATCGGTGAGTGCGAGGACGGCGTCGAATTCACTCATGGAGATATCGGAAGTATATACGGAGACGTCAGTCGCATCCTTATTAATCACCAGCACGTCATATCGACTACTTAATGACGAACATCGTTCCGGGCTTTTCTCAATGACTATTACCTGATTACGTTTCAAGTTGATGACCCGTAGCAATTCCTCAGTTACTCCCCCTCCTCCTATTATCAAGATTCTCAATGGCTCTCCCTAAGCTGATTATAATGCCCCTGAATTAATAATGCTTTGCTAAAGTATTTGACTTATTTAGCGATACGCAGAATTACTGATGTGTGAGAGCTATAGTTTTCCTCCCAAAGATCAGTGCTAGCAATAAGAATACATTAAGGTACTCTATTCTGCCCATCAGCATAACTGCTGTTATTATTAGTTTAACTCCGGTAGGTGCCGTGCTTGAAACAACGTTCACACTTAACCCTACACAGCTTGCTGCCGACGTGGATTCGAATAGCGCGTCGGTGAATGAATACCCGTACGCTGATATTGCTAGGGCTGCCGAGACAACTACGATGCCGTGGATCACTATGAAGAGTAGGGCCGCGGCTATGTCAGTGTCACTGACGCTTCTCCCGTGCACTGATATTGCCCTCACTATTGAGGATGGTGAGATCATTGACTGGACATAGTGTTTTAATTTCTTCATGAATAGCATTAATCTTAAACTCTTGATCCCGCCTGCAGTCGAGAACGTCATGCCCCCAATGAACATGCCGACCGTTATTAGGGCTTTCGTGACGTCCTTTAGATTAGCTAAGGATCCTATGTTGAAGCCCGTGGTCGTCATTCCCGAAACCGTGTTGAAGAACCCTATCTTAAATGCATCAACCCAACTTCTTACGCCCTCAGCGTAGTGGTAGGAGAGTGAGACAAGAAACGATATGAATATTAGTGAGCCAACGTAATACCTGAATTCCTCGGACGTGATCAACCTCCTTATCTTCCCACTGAACATGGAGTGAAGGTCTATGAAATTCATACCTCCTAGAATCATGAATATCATAAATGGCCAGTAAGTTGCGGGGGCGTAAGCATAGATAGTATTGTATCCATTATCGTAGGTAGACATGCCTCCCGTAGCCACAGTAGTCATCACGTGATTCAGTGCCTCAAAGAACGGCATACCTGCCAACACGTATGCCACCGTGCCGAGGACCGTTAATAATAAGTAAATGAGTATGAGCCTTATAGCCGTCCGGTAAAATGTTGTCTCCAGCTTTACGGGACGCTCTATGCCGTAGAGTGCCCTCGCTATCTTGTAGAAGTAAGGTATTAATACCATAGCGAACACAACGAACCCTAACTCACCTGTCCACTGCATAAAGGATCTCCAGAAAACTATCGAGTGCTTCAAATGAGATGGAGTCAAAACTGTGAATCCCGTACCAGTGAATCCGCTAACGGACTCGAAGAGTGCATCCACAAAATCTACGTTTATCTGTAGCGCAAGCACAACCGCCGATATTAGAGGTATGATAACCCACGCTATTGCAGCCGTAACCAAGGCCTCAAGCGTAGTTAACGGCTCGGCCCTTATGCGACCTAATGTGGATCCAACACCCAGTAACAGAATACCGGCGACTAGGAAGTACTCGCTAATTGGTTCATGATAGACGTAATCTATGAAGGGCACAGTGAGCATTAGGCCGCCCAGCACTGTTAATAGACCACATACTGCCTTAGCTATGCTGGAGGGCTTCACCCAGACACCTAAGACTTAGTAGGGGTCACTAATATAACCTAATCACTTGCCAAGGAGGGGGAAGTGCTTTATAAACATTGCACTAACTTTAAATGGGGTTATTCATCAGGTGGTATGATCTTCCTTATGGCTTCACAGTCTGCTAATCTCCTACATAAGGCGCATAGAGCCTCACCGACTTCTAGTTCGCCAGCAACTACTCTCTTGACGAACTCGTTAATCAGCTTTGAAGATTTCTCGTCCTCAAGGATTTCCTGAACTATGTTTGCTCTGGATCTCTTCATTGTAAGGTAGTTAGATACCGCCGCTGGGGTAACGCCCATGACCTTAGATGCCTGGTATATTGAGTAGCCGTACCTCTCAACTAGAATCTTTGCTATGGACGCCCTTATTACCGGAATTAATTCCCTAACCCGCCACTCACACGGAGGTTTCTTCATTTAAAACACACCGCTATCCTTGTTTAGCGTATTATTCCTTAAAACTTTAACCGTGTTAAAGATCCTTCTCCCTTAGGAGTTCCTTCAAGCATGCATTAATACAATTATCGAAAGCGTCACCCGAGAAGCCGTATTCCGCACATAATTCACGGCATCTTCTTCGGGCATGTGTTCTATCATAGTAACTTACGTTGTTCTCGCTCAAGAAGACTCCCTACATAATTTACTTCGAAACCACCCTTAATAATTAGTGGGGATGATGAAGTACTCCTAAGAGTTGCATGGGCACTTACAATTAATGTAGTGTTCTGAGTAAGTTAAGCAATGGTTGAAAACACGGGGAAACATAATTAGCTTATTTACTCTGAGGTGTAACTATCGTGGATACTCATCAATCATCATCGCAAGGGGTGATGCTCACATGAAGTACATGATCAGAGCCAAGATAGAAGTAGATGGTATGGTCGAAAAGTCAGACATAATCGGGGCTATATTCGGTCAAACGGAGGGACTCTTCGGACCTGACTTTGACCTAAGGGAGTTGCAGGATAAAGGCAGGATAGGAAGAATATCGGTGGACATCAAACATCAAGGCGGGAAAACCTTTGGAGAAATATTGATACCTTCCAACCTTGATAAGGCGGAGACGGCATTAGTCGCGGCAATGTTAGAGATGGTTGATAAGGTCGGGCCATTCAATGCACGGATACGGGTAGTAGACATAGTAGATCTAAGGTATGAAAAAATCAGGAAGATTACCGAGCGTGCTAAAGAGATCCTAGAGAAATGGTTCCGTGAGAAGACGGTTGACGTGCGTGAGGTGCTGAATGAAATAGAGAGTTCCGTGAAGGCCGGAGGCATCGTAAAGTACGGGCCGGAGGGACTTGTAGCGGGCCCAGAAGTAGATAGGTCAGATACGTTGATAATCGTGGAAGGCAGGGCTGACGTAATCAACCTACTTAAGTACGGGTATAAGAACGCGATCGCTATTGAAGGTGCTAAAGGGAAGATCCCTGACACAGTAATCAAGTTATCAAGGAAAAAGAGGACCATAGCATTTCTAGACGGTGATCATGCTGGGGATCTTATACTCAAGGAACTCCTACGGGTCGCTAAGGTAGACTACATAGCTAGAGCGCCGCCAGGAAGGGAAGTTGAGGATCTAACTGGTAAGGAGATAGCGAAAGCTCTGAAGAATGCTGTCCCTGTGCAGACGTATTTACAGCAAATGCAAGCCGCAAAGAAAGCACAGGAAGTGAGTAAGGCAGTGACGCTTCCAGAGGCTGCAATCACACCGAAACCTGAAGTGATGGAGACTTTCCACATACCTGCTCAGGTGTTAAAAGACATAGAGTCGCTACGTGGTACCCTCGAGGCAATAGTGTATAATGATAAGTGGGAACCCCTTGAGAGGATCCCGGTTAAGGATATAGTTGATTACCTAGTTACGACGGACAAGAAAGTCCATGCGGTCGTTATGGATGGGATAGTCACTCAGAGGGTTGCGGACGCTTGCTCTGTTAAGGGTGTGAAGGTCATAATAGGGGCTAGGGTTGCAACGATAACTAAGAAGCCGGCAGACACGGTGATATTAACATTCGATGACCTGACGAAGTAGTTAATGACTTACTTCTTCTTCATGAAATCCATTAATGTTCGCATGCCCTTACCCGCGACCTCAAGCTGTTTTTCAGTTACTCCGAAGTACGATAGTATTCTGAGTGCGGCGGGGAGTATCTGGTGTTTTACGTAGTACTCAACGTCAACGTCGCTGGGCTTGACCATCATGTACGGGTAGGCTCTTGATGATATGTTTCCACTACCCTTAACGACTACGTACCCTACTTTACTTCCGACATCGACCTTAATCCCCATCTTTTGAAGCCTTCTTGCTGCAGCAACGTGTGGTGCGTCAACAGAGTACTCCTCGAGCCTCCTAGTGATTGACTTCCATATTATTAGCTTCTCTACAGGTATCTTTCCTGACCTTAGCTTCTTTATCACCTTCCTCACGTACTCTATGGCGTCCCTTGTTCCTCCGGTTGATAGGACTATCTTAGCCACCTCTTCCTGGACTTCTTTCGCTATGTCGGTCCAGTCGCCGCGGACGGCCTCGAACCCGACTATGTCTATCCTGCCGTCCTCCGTGAGGCCCACATATCTTTTCTTGGCTTCAGTGAAGAACACCCTCCTGTATACCTTATCGATCTTTATTTCTAGGCCGAGTTCTTTCTCAATACGCCTTATGAATTCCTCAACCTTAGACTTGTCGTAGCTCACGAATAGTGAGTCAGTATCTCCGTAGATCACTTTGAGTCCTAACGACTTAGCTATTCTTATTGCCTGCATGATTGTTGCCCTTCCTAAGGC
>WAOL01000086.1 GCA_015521295.1 Desulfurococcales archaeon | reverse complement strand
GAGTGTCGAGAAAATCGTCGAGAGTATACTCTCGACGATTTTCTCGACACTCCCTGACATTGACCTTAAGTTAGAGTTGCCTCACCGCAAGTACACGCACAACGTGCTGTTTGCGCTCCTAGCAGGGTCTGCGGCAGGGATCGTGACGAGTGTGCTGGGGCTTAGCTTCGAACTGGGTCTCTACTCTGTTTGTGTTGGTGTCCTAACGCACATCTTAGGCGACCTCCTGACGTACAGGTCCTTCGCACCCCTATACCCGCTTGTCAGGCGTAGGTTTTCCCTCAAGCTATTTCACTCCTCTGACAGGTACGTTAACTCTGTCTTCCTTCTCTTAGGTGGTGCTACATACTTTGTGTACCTTGTTAAGTGCGTTGAAATATATAACATTGTGTGGCACCCCTGAAGTAAAACCACCCTTAAAAACTGGAGCGTACATAGATATGTCGGTTTGAGACATAATGTGCTTATTATGGGAGGTGATGTTAGACGGGAATCGACCCTGAGACGATGAACACCCTCAACGAGTTGATTGGCTTAGCCCTCAAGCGTGCTGAGTCGATGGGTGCAAGCCTGGCTGAGGTGCGTGCCCAAGCGATAATTGCTGAATCAGTCAGGGCAGACAACGGGGTCCTCAAGGAATTTTCGAGGACGTTAAGGGCTGGGATAGGTGTTAGGGTGCTTTACTCTGGTAGGTACGGGTTCTCGGCAACCAATACATTGAGTAAGGAAGCTGTCTTGAAGGCTGTGGAGAACGCGTTCTCAGCGGCTAGGGCCTCTGAGGAGGAGGTTAAGCCGGCTGAGAGACCCAGCCTCAAGGATAGGGTGGAGGCCAGCGTTAAGGTTGATCCATTCACGGTGCCTGAGGAGGAGAAGGTCACGCTAGTTCTCGAGGCGAATAAGGCGGCACTTCAGGTATCTAAAATCAGGTCCGCAGTGACGAACCTGGGTGCCTTCGAGGACTTCAGGAGGGTCATGACGAGTGACGGTACTGACGTGACCGTCAAGGCTACGATGACGGGGTTAATGCAGCTTAGTGTTGCCCTAGAGGCGGGGGTCATGGAGAGGATGCATGACTTGGAGGGAGCCGTAGCTGGCTGGGAGTACATTAAGTCGAGGGACTGGGCAAGCTTCAGTAAGGAAGTAAGCGCAACAGCAGCCGAAGCCGTAAGCGCCTCAACACCTCCCGCAGGGAAGTTCAGGGTAATCGCCGACCCCCGGCTAATAGGGCTAATACTTCACGAAGCATTCGGTCACGCTCTAGAGGGAGACCTCGTTTACTCAGGTGCCTCAGTTCTGGCAGGCAAACTGAGCACGCAGGTAGCCGCGCCGCAGGTAACGATAGTTGATGAGGGCGTCGTTGATGGCGGGTACTTCATTCCGTATGACGATGAAGGCAGTAGGAAGGGCAGGACGGTCGTTGTTGAGGGAGGTGTGCTGAAGTCCTACCTAACAAGCAGGGCTACCGCAAACGCGTTAGGGATGCCGGTAACAGGTAACGGGAGGGCGCAGGACTTTGCTTCAGCCCCCATAGTAAGGCAAACAAACCTATACATGGTCGGGGGCGACTGGAGTTTAGAGGAAATGATTGAGGACATTGAGTTCGGGCTATACTTAACCGGTAGAGGAGCTGGAGGCGGCCAAGTCGACACTGCTGCGGGCACTTTCACATTCTCCGTAGGGCCCTCCAGGATTATCAGGAAAGGCGAGCTTGCCGAGATGGTTAGAGGTGTTGTGGTCTCAGGAATGGTCCTCGAGACCCTCAAAGGCGTCGAGGCCGTAGGCAAGGACGTTAAGATCAGAACATCGGTCTTCGGAGGCTGCGGCAAGGAAGGTCAGACTGTGAAGGTAGGTTTCGGAGGCCCACACGTTCGAATTAAGGAAGTAACGGTCGGGGGGAGGTGACGTACGCGATGAACACTTACTTACATGACGTGGGGAAAATCCTTAAGCTAGCCGAGGGCTTGGGAGCAACGGAGGCCGAGGTATACAGGGTTTGGAGCAGGGAGGTAATGATCAAGGCCACGGACAGGATTGTTCAGCCGAAAGTACTGGAGCTAGACGCGATAGGTGTTAGGGTAGCCGTAGGTAAGCGCGTAGCCGTCGTAGGGACGCAGGACCTGAGTGAGGCGGGCATCAGGAAAGCCGTTGAGGCAGCAGTAAGCATAGCGAGGGCAGCAAACGAGGACCCGGACTGGCGTGGGTTCAACGACGAGGTTGGGCTAACCCCCCTAAACAACCTGTGGGATCGTGAGACAGCAGGGGTTAGTCCTGAGAGCTTAGCGAGCGTTGTTAAGGACGCTATAACAGCTGTCAGTGAGGGGTCACCAGTATCGAAACCCGTCAGGTGCTTGGTTAGTGCGTCATCATTCACTATCGAGTTAATGAACAGTTACGGAGGCCCCGTAAAGCAATGTATGACTTCGGTCGGTGGGTGGATCTACGTTAAGGCCGCGAAGGACGGGAAGGAGGGGACATTCTCAGGTGATGCGTTCGCAAGGAACTTAAGGGAATTCAAGTTCAGTGACGTGGCTAGGGAGGCCGGGGCTAAGGCACCGGAATTCATTGATTCGAAGCCAATCCCAACTGATACTTACGACGTGATCCTAGCGCCCCGCGTGGCCACGTCAGTACTTTCAATAATGTTGATGCCGGCACTCTCAGCACTGTCCGTGCAACAGGGGAGGTCTCCGCTCGCCAGTAAGGTGGGTGAGGCAGTTATGGCTAAGCACGTCACGATTATCGACGCTGGCGCCGACCCCACGAAACCCGACGGGAGGGAATTCGACGATGAGGGACACCCAACAGTCAGTAGAGCTCTGATAAAGGAAGGCATCCTTCTCGACTACGCCTACGACTCCTACACCGCCAAGAAGGAGGGCAGGAGATCAACAGGTAACGCGTGGCGTAAGTACTCCTCAACACCATCACCGAGACCGAATCACATACTGCTGAAGGCAGGGGACGCAAGCCTGGATGAAATGGTCAGGGAGGTTAAGAAGGGGCTACTCGTCGAGTCAACTATAGGTGAGTGGCTCTCGAACCCCGTGAGCGGGAACCTCAATGCAACCGTGACTCACGCATACCTGATACGCGGAGGCGAAATCAAAGGAACAGTTAAGGGCGTCGTGCTTTCAGGGAACTTCTACGAGCTAATGAAGGGAAACATAGACCTAATAGGTAAGAAGGTGGAAACGCACGGCTCAGCAACAGCACCCCACATACTGTTAAGGAACCTGAAGGTAGCTGGTAAGTGAGCAAAGGAAAACTGAGGAAAGTGGAAGCTTTCACTTTTATTACGGTACCCCTAATCCTGGAGTCTTCACGTAATAGCGTTCTTGACCTCCTCACCGCCCTCAACAATCTTAGCTGCTAGCGCGGCGGCCATGCCCGCAGCAAGCATTGAACCGTATTCGTTCCTCATCCTTAACTCACCTAAACACCTTAACGCCTCACTAACTAAGGTGTAGGTCTTAAGGTGTAGCGGTGCCTCAGACTCCGGGCAGCTCACTACGCGTAGACCTTCCTTAACGCCCTCCAGCATGTTCGCAGCCTCCTCCCTCTCCAGGGAGCCCTTGAGGAGTGCCTCCACGATCCCAGTAGCTACGCCGACTGTACGTGATAATCCCTCGACGCAGGAGAGAACCCTAACAGCGTTCGTCATCCTTAACCTTCCGGACGCGTGGGCTAGGTAAGCCGCAACCCCTCTGAAGCTTATTTCCTTAGCTAGCTCCCTTAACTTGGTTAGGATTTCCTCAAGGTTCCTTGAGATGTCATCATAGTGCTGCGGGTAGTGCTCCATATCACCAAGTAGTGTTTCCCCAGTGCCTTCCTTAGTAAGGATCTCAGTCAACTCAAACCCCGACCTAGGTCTTCATCCATAACATTCATTTAAGGGGTAAGGCACTCTGCAACGCAGAGTTGCGTCCCAACTTAATACTCTGCCCTCGAAGTTCTTAATGGTGGTAATGTGTGGGCGAGGACGTGAGGGAGCTAGTAAACGTGTTGAAGGACGTGAGGGACAAGCTCATAGGGCTTTACGCCCTCTCGTCCGCCATGATTTACTTAGGCTTCGGAACCATCGTCGGGCTGAACATAATGCTGGACCTCCTCATTTACTCAAGGATAGCTCCTCCGTTGAATGAGATACTCATAGGTGTGTTCTGGGGGATAGCCACGGTATCGTTAATGGTACTGAACGTGAAGATCTTCGGCAAACCCATATCGAAGTACAAGGAGGTACTCCGCGGCAAGCATGGGAGAAAGAAGAAATCAAGGCTTAAGGGAAGTGCGGGGATACTCCTCATATCTCTCATGTGGATTGCATCATTCCTCACAGGAGCAATTGTTGGATGGTACCTCAGTAAAGTAGGTATCATAGGGGAGTATTACTCAGCTCAGTTCGGGCTACTCTTAGCGCTGGCATTAGGAAACACGCTCATAGCTATATTAACGCGTGAGCGGAAACCGCTTGTATGCGGTATTTCCTTAGGCGCCTCCATAGCTTTACTGCCTCTCACAGGCTCTTTCGATAATGCGTGGACATACACGTCAAGTGCCATAATAGTCATCTACAACTTAACCGGTCTAGCCTACATGATTGACGCAACCCGCCTGGTTGCCGGGAGAAGAATAACTCGGTAGCTTAGGGTAGTGTGCATAATCAAGAACTCCCTGCGAGGGTGCTAGCAACGTGAGCGTGGGTGATGACGCGCTACGGAGGGTAATGCGGGACCCAGTATTTTCCTCCCCCGTCAGGTTAGGGATAATGCTGTACTTAATCCCGCGTGGAGAGGCTTACTTTACGGAGCTTCAGGAGGCACTCAAGCTCACGCCAGGCAACTTGGGAAGCCACTTAAGGAAGCTTAGAGAAGCTGGGTACATCAGGGTACTCAGGTACCTGGAGGACAGACCGAGGACCGTGGTTAAGGTAACTGATTTAGGGGTTAGGAGGACGCTTGAGTATATCAATAAGTTAATGTGTGCGGCGGAGGACGTCCTCAAAACCTACGGAGAGGGTCGTTGACTTAAGATCCTCACGGCTTTATTACTCACCACAACATATCACTTGATGGGCACCCCTAATGAGTACTGCGGACAGGAACTTCACTTTTAGGAAGCTTGTTAAGGTGCCTCTCTCAGTGACTCTAACCGAGTTAGGGCTCCAGGGGTTCACGGGCTACATATCCGTCGTCGGTCGGACGGACAAGGGCGAGGTAGCCATTGACGTGGACTTCATAGGCGGGACCCCGGTGAGGTGTGTCTTCGAGCTCATGGGTGAGGGATGGCGGGTGGAGGGCGTTAGATGTTTAGAGATTGTTGAGACAACAATCTGTGTTGAGTGCTTCGCTGAAGTAAGGAAGTTAAGGAAGGACAAGGTTAAGGTGGATGAGACCCTCCTACACACACCTAGGCGTATGGTCGGGGAGGTAGCCACACATCCAAGCTCAAGCAAGCCAGCGGAGAGGTTCAACAAACTCAGCAACTACCTAGTGAACCCAGCGGTCCTAGCTAACCTCACGAAGGCCTCACGGACAGCTACAGTAATGAAGGCGCGGTTAACGGAGATTATTAATAGGCTGCTCGCGATGGCTGGCCCCCATCCGCTCTCAGTGATAGCCACTGATCATGGGATAAGGGTGATTGCCCTAGCAAAGGAACATGGGCTCGTAGCCCTATGCGTGTGGCACTCCGGAAACGCCGTATGCGGCGATAGGGCGCTAGAGTACCTGGCCTCGGATGAGGCTGACGTAGTGGTTAACGCGATAGTGTCGTACGTTGACCCTTCATCACTCCTCCCCCCACTCAAGGATGCTCTCGCTTAACTGGGCGGACTCCTGACGGTTCTTAAGGACTTCATTCCCTCATCTATGCACTGCCGTAACTCATCAGCACTTAATATTCTGGCAACGTTCCCTGAGCCCCAAACATAGAGCTGGGGTTTTACGGTGCTTTCCCCACGCACATACTCTAAGCGGAGCACTATGCTTGATAGGGCTGAGAGCGCCTCGTAAGTACTGCCGTGGGTTTTCCCGTAAAGAATTATTACGCTAGAGCCCCTCAGCCTAGCCCGCATCACCAAATTATATAATGTTGAGGCAAGCCTCCCTGACCCCCCATACAGGAAGTCAAGCATCTCAGCACCGTGCAGAACTAGGACGTCAGGGTAGTAGTTGCGGAGCACATCATCACAAACCTCAAGGATGTCCTCAAGCCCTAGGAGCACCGGATTAATGCCTACAGCATGAATCACAAGTTCATTAGCTAGGCGCTCGTCAAGCCCAATACTCCTTAGCGCATGTGTTGCTGCGTGTCTTATTTCGCTTGAGGAAACTCTAAAGCTAACTACTGCTGCCTTAAGCCTCCCTAAGGCAATCATGAGCGCTACAGGCAAGTAAATACACTCGTGGCACCTGCCGTCTGGCGGGTACGAAACCAGCATTAAGCATCCCCTACAGAGGCTCCCAGCCGCTTCGCTTAGAACCCTGCAGGGCAGGGATATTGTGTCGTCGGAAGGCAGACTAACCTCTTCCACGTTCACGGGCACTAACACCTTAATGCCGTGACTATCCACAATTCTGAACGGTAGCCCCCAGGAGGGGGTGCGGTTGCCCCGTACTTTCTTAATCATGATTAAGCGCTTAAGCATACCCTCATCGATCCTCACACGTAGCTCCAGTATCACGTCTGCCACGTGCTCGAGCTCCTTAGTTATGGCCGCGTCCTCAATGCCCCGGCCAGTCACAAGGATAGTAACTCCCTTAATTACAGAGGACAGGTCGTAGAGGAAGTTCTGGATTATGGATCGAGCTTTACGCATGTTGAACCTATGCGTGCTAGTAATTAACTTGATGTCGTCTATCACCACGATCCTAGGCTTAATCTTCGCTACGTAGTCTGTGATCACCTTGGTTATGGTGTTCAGCATTGAGGTGTTAACAATTACAGGCAACCTAACGTACCTGAAGAGGTGTAGGGCGCTCAGCTCTTCGAAGTCCATGCCAAGCCTAAGCATCTCTTCCCTGAAAACCTCCCAGCGCTCTCTAAGCGACACGTAAAGGCAAGGCCTTTCCCTGATAGCGTTCGTGTAGCATATAGTTGCTGCCAAGATGGTCTTGCCGGCACCAGGATCGCCTTCAATAAGCATGGTTGTTCCTGCCTTAAGTGCTCCACCTAACGCCTCCTCAAGCCCCTCAATACCGACCGGGAATACTTCGACGTCACCCGTCACCCATCACCGCCCAAACAACTGAACGGGGCTAGCCGGGTGGTCGAACCTTAGTCCAACAGTCGCCACTGTATAATCTAACGTAATTCCCCTCTGATAGATAATTACTTAGGAACAGTAAATAAAAATGATTATTCAGAGAGGTATAACATATCTACCTAATCCCGCCCTTACCGACTAACACGACAATGAAAACAACGCGTTAATTAATTGACATTTTATTAATGGTTAAAGTAAAAACGTCCTAGGCTATGATGAGTTCGCCGTCCATGAACGGTGATTAGGGACTCGAGCCCTGAGCCGCTCAAGCACGGTCGAAAACTCGAAGGCTTCATAGCCGGTGAGCTACTCCTTCTTGAATAGAGCGTCAACAACGTTATTTCTAACGATTACTTTCTCAGGCTTTGACCGCACCTTGTGCGTGAGTTTGATCACGGACTTCCTCTCTCCGACCTCGATCACGACCTTATTGCCGCTACCCTTCACCTTAACGTCGCCTTCTCTCACGGCGTCCTTAAGCTCCGCGATCACCTCTACTTGATCGCCCAGGTCTATTACGTCGTAGTTGCGTGTTATTTCCGAAGCTTTGGAGCCCTCTAACTCCTCTACGGTGCGCTTAGGCTTACTTCCGAACTCCTTTATCACGGGGCGGCCGTCGGGGCCTATGGTTACGGAGAAGCCATAAACCCTGCCTCCCCTACCCCAGTACTCCTCATCGTTAAGCATCTGCTCTAACGCCCTGTTGAGTTCACGCATGAGTATCTCGAAGCCAAGCCCGAAGGGAGCAACCATGTCAGGCCTATAGGGAGTGGAGAGGAAGTCCTCTTCTTCTCTTTCCTCTCTCTTATCCCTCCTCCTTTCATCCTTCTTTTTCTTCTTCCACCAAGGCATCGCATTCCAACTCCGAGCTTAAACCGTGTTTAAGGTGGCATCGCCTTTAATACGCTTTAATGAAGCCTGCGTCACTACTTCCGTTAACCTATGTCAGCTACTCTTTCTGGGAGTACCTCGATGACCCTCCTTAACCACGTGCCTCTGGAGAGCCATGCAAGCGCGAGGACACCTGCCGCTATGTTACTCGTAGTCATCGCATACCACACACCATCAGTTCCCATGCCAACGAGGTACGCTAGGACTACGCTGAGCCCTATTCTCAGCACCCATAACCTGAATATTGAGAGGGCGGCGAAGAACTTCGTGTGTCCAGAGCCATTAGCTACAGCGCTACATAGGAAGAACATGCCGAAGAACGGTATGGAGGGTGCGAAGACCTCCAGTAGCCTGGACCCGACCGGGATTACTTTGGGGTCATTCACGAAGATGAGTATTAGTGGTACCCTGAACGCTATTATGGCTATCGAGCCTACGGCGAAGCTCCCGCTAATTAGTATTAACGACTTCTTAACAACTTCCTTAGCCCTCGCGTAAGCCTCCGCACCTATGGTCTGACCTATCATTATGGATGCTGCCCTGAAGAACCCTCCCGCAAATGCCTGCATGATACTTATGATCCTCTGTGCGACGCCGAACGCCGCTATGACCGTCGAGCCGAACCTGGAGACTATCGACATCATTATCGTGAACCCTAACGCGTTAGCCGACTGCTGCAGGGCTAGCGGGGACCCTATACTGAAGATCTTTCTTAACCACCACCCCTCCAACTTCATGTCATGGCGTTCGATCTTTATTCCCTTAACACCCTTGACGAGGACTAGGTAAGCGCCCACGACGGACGTTAAAGCCCTGGAGGATATGGTGGCTACGGCAGCCCCAACAACTCCCAGTGCGGGCATACCTAGGAGGCCAAAGATGAGTATTGGGTCTAGGAGGATGTTCAGTATTGAGGACGCGACGTTGAGCTTCATCGGGGTCTTTGTGTCGCCTAGGGAGTTAGCTATGGCGTTGTACCCGAAGGCAGGGATTGTGAGGGGAACTCCGGCAAATATTACCCTCATGTAGCTAAGGGCCAGGGGGTATACGTCCGGAGGCACGCCCATCGCTGCCAGTATGTATGGTGCGGAAACGAATCCAACAACGCTTATGATTAAGCCGAAGATGACTGCCAGTAGGAAGAGCTGGCCGGCACTCTTCTTAACCCCCACCACGTCTCCTGCCCCCGCGTACTGCGAGATCAGGGCTAGTCCTGCTGAGGCGTACCCTAGGGCTATGGAGTAAACAAGCATTATTGGGGGCCAGCAAACGGTTGGGGCACTGAAGGCTTCCCTCCCTAACCTCCCTAGCCATATAGCGTCGACTAGGTTGTAGGAGAGGTTAACCAGGTTCACTACTATGACGGGCCACGCTAACCACGCTAACGTTCTGTAGACGGGTGCTCTCAGTATCCTCTCCCTAGTGGCGCCAAACTCCTTCAGTGCTTGATGTCCGTCGTCCCCCAACCTCGCCCGACCGTGGGAATATGTCGGGGAGTGACATATAAATATATTTCAGCGGAATATATTAATAGGCGAGCAACGAAGGAGGAAGGTGTTTTAATCATGAACACCAAAGCCAGTACTAAGGGGAAAGGCAAGCAAGGCGGCCTACTCCGCTTCCTAATACTGGCTCACGCCCTCATACATGGGAAAACCTACGGCTACGGCGTGCTAAGGGAGGTCTCACAACTAAGCGACGGGGCGTGGAGACCCTCCGTCGGCACGATCTATAAGGTAATATCGGAGCTAGTGGCTGAAGGCCTACTCAGGGAGGTCAGTAAGGAAAAGTGCAGAGGAAGGCAGGTAGTGTACTACGAACTAACGGACGCTGGGCTCAAGGAATTAAGGCAAATGGCTGACTGGCTCCTCCTAAGGATAAGCACGGGCATGAAGTTCCTGGCGTTGCTTTACGCCAGCCTACCGAAGGACGAGAGGAGGGTTAAGGGATCTGCCATACCCCTGAAGGCCTTCAAGGACATTAAGGAGACTGCTGAGGAGTTCCTAAGCCAGTACAGCAACGCAGGGAGGAGGCACTCGAGCCGATCCTGAGGTTTTCCTAAGCAAGAGAAGTAGGGTGAGGCTAAGGAGTATTCAAGGTTCCTCAGAAAAATGCCCTAACGCCTCAACCCCAGCCACTTCATTAGCCCAGCAAACGCCACTATCTTCGAGATGTTCCTCGCGTCAGCAGGCCCTGGCTTCTTCATGAAGAACGCGTTCACCTCGTAGAGGGTTCCCTTAACGCCTCTGTCTAACGCTATCTTACCTAGCCTTGCTAGATCCACCAGCATACCGGCTAATGCTGGGGAGTCGTTTATTCTAGCATTGATGAATATGGAGTCCCTGAACCCATTGAAGGACAGGTACTCTATGTGCATCGCCACGAACTTCTTGTCCCCTAGAGGCTCTAAGTATCCTGTGGGCTTTATGTAGTGTGGCGCGTCGTAGCCGAGTATGTCCTTAACTATGGAGGACTTCGTGAACTCCTTCATCTTATTCCTCTCAGGCACCGTCAGCGCTAGGAAGTCCGTGTTCCCGCCAATGTTGAACTGCACTATGAACTCAACGAGTCTGTTCCTTTCGGCGAGATGCTCCAGTAGGTCAGCGGTGAGGGGCGTCGCCCCAGTGGCGCCGTCATCGCCGAACACCACGGAATTCGCATCCTCGAAGAGCTTAACGACAGCAGGGTCATTAGCTATTGGCGTTGGGATGGCATTCACGAACGCCACGCCCCTCCCGACTTTCTTAGCGTAGAGGTACGCCGCGTACGCGTATGCGTGAGATGCGGAAACACCCTCACTGCCTCCCTCAATAGCCTTCCTAAGCGCTTCAACATCATTGAATGCTTTAGCCTCCTCAGTAGATATGATGTTTATCACTACATCAGGCCTTAGCTCAACCCACTCATCAGCGAGCCTCTCGACAGCCTCCCTAAGCCCTATCTCCTCCTCTAAGCCCCTAGCCTTGATGTTGAGGCCTTTGTCCGAGTTTAGCTTTATGCCCTCCCTAACCTTGATGCCCTTCAGTTCCTCGGGCACTGGGTACTCCTTACCAAAGACCTCCCTAGCGACGTCGTAGAGTGTCTTACCTATCTTAGCTACGTCTATGTCGTACGTCGCCACGACACGCACGTCCTCAACCCTATACGGTAGGTCATACTTAGCCAGTGGCACACCGTAGGGCTTCACTAAGCCCTTCCTAATCCTCTCTAACCCAACGGCTAGGTGCGAGGCCACATACCCAGTACCTAGTACCACCACGCGCACCATGCTCCCACCTCACCCGCAATACACCTTAACATATGACCAGCTAATGCCCGCGTAAGGGGCGGTGTCAAACGTATTTACAATGTTTTACAATATTGCTAGAGATATGGCGTTAATGGTGTCTACAGATTCTTAGCAATAGGGCTTAATAAAGATTTATGTATTTAAATATGCAAAACACACAATACTACTACTAAGTAGTAGTAATTATTTCTAGAAACTTTATAATAACATAGGTAAAGCCAATAACTGCTATAATGATTAATCCTTCAACGACGAGGCCCGGAAGCGATGCCAGAAACAGCACGAACAACCTAACGTCGCGAGACGCGAAGCACGGTACTCTACCAACTAATGCCGGGTGAACGCCGAGTAGTTCAGGGGCCTTCGAATGCAGGTAACTCACTAGGATGTCTGCCGAGGTAGCCAGTAACCCTATCAATGCTATGACGTACCACCCGAGGTAACGGGTTATGGAGTAAGGTAGTGAGGGCTCGAACCACAGCGCGTAGGTAAGTGCCCCAGCATACACCGCTATGTCCGCGAATCTATCGAGTATTGAGTCGAGGAAGGCGCCCCTGGGTGATGCAATACCCCTCGCCCTAGCTAGCTCACCGTCAACACCATCAACTATTGAGCCGACCTGCACGAGGATCCCCGCCACCCACGCTTGCCCGAAGGCGTAAGGAACCACTGAGGTGGTGGCAAGCAGGAAGGATATCAGGGACACCTGATTAGGTGTTACCCCTAAACCGGAACGCAGTATCGCCGCCGTTATCCTGCCGGACACCCTCCTATTTAAGTACCTGGACACAGGACCATCAGTGGACTTCCCTCTAACCAAAGGGGCTCACCTCCTCACCGCCTTAAGTACCTCGGAACGCCTCCCCCTGAGCAGTTCATTCAGGTCGTCCACGGTATCGATCTCTGTCCACGGCACGTATCCTAAGTCCACAGCACGCACGTCAAGACCTACCTCAATACCCTTCATCAGTAGGTCAAAGAGGCTGAACTCCCTCACGCCCCAAGGCATCTTATCAGCTAGGCTAAACACCGTTGACTTCATCACAAACAACCCAATGTCTATTAAGTCGAAGTCACTCACCCCCTTCCCTATCTCAACCACGGCGCCGTCCTTACCTAACCTAATCTTCGTCGCCTCACCAACCTCGATGTAATCAAAGCACCTGCTCCCAGCAACCACTATGTCGGCTTCCGGAGGTGCGCGTTCAAGGAGAGTTAGCACCGCATCCGGAGGGTAGAGCGAGTCACACACAGAAACTATGAAGCGGTCCCCCTCAACACACTCCCTAGCAACCATTAGCGAGTATGCGTTACCCCACTCCACCTTGTCGTTAAAGGCTACACACACGCTCACCGAATTACCCGCGAGCCCCTCAACCACCTCAGCGGAGGCGTCACTACATAACTTACCGCAGATTCTCGACACAACGATATCGAACCTACCGACACCCGCAGCCTTAATGGCTTTGATAGGATACGCTATGAGGGGCTCGCCCTCGATTACGTGGAAGCACTTAGGCACGCCTCTCGTCGCACCGCGTAACCTCTTACCTAGTCCCGAAGCTAGTATCACCGCCTCCTTAACGGCTGTCATGGAAGAACACCTCCTTTAAGTGAGGACTTAATTCCTGAGCTACCGTGGCTACGGGCTTAACGGTAGGTTTGACGGGGTTTTAAGCCGCTTCATACTTGAGTGTGGAAGTTAAAAAAGTGTTGGGTGGGGGAAAGTATATTAGGCCGATATATTGAATAGATATATTGGGTCGATAGGAGTGCCTAGGAAGAAAAGGGAAGCCATAATGCCTGCTGACGCAATGAGGGGTAAGTTCAAGCTACTTCTACTCTACCTACTCAAGGACTCGCCAAAGCACGGCTACCTACTAATGAAGAAGCTAAGCGAATTCATAGGCCACACACCGAGCCCCGGAACCGTGTACCCAGCGTTAAGGGACCTCCTCATGGAGGGACTGATAGAGGTTCGGGTAAGGGCATCCGGCGGGAGAGTCGTTAAGGAGTACAAGATAACCGAGGACGGACTCAAGTACCTTGAGGAGCATTCTGATGAGGTACGTAAGCTCGCCAGAATGCTTACCGCGGTGGAGATCCTTAAGAAGGCCGACCTGGACACGATGAAGAAGGCCTTCAGGGAACTCCTTGAGGTACTGCCTGACCTAGACGAGGAGGGGCAGGCGAGAGTACTTAACGTGCTTAAGGAATGCGGTGAGAAGCTCATCAAGACCCTGAAGGAGGTGAGGAGGCAATGACTGAGTACGCGGTCGTGGCTGAGGGCCTAGTGAAGAAGTTCGGGAGCGTAACCGCCGTGGCTGGTGTGTCCTTCAAAGTAAGGTACGGCGAAATCTTTGGGTTCCTAGGCCCAAACGGGGCAGGGAAGACCACGACCATACACATGCTGGCCACGCTGCTGAAGCCCACGGCCGGTGACGCGTGGGTAGCCGGGCACCACATCGTTAAGGAGTCGGACGCTGTGAGGAGATCCATAGGCGTGGTGTTCCAGGATCCAAGCCTCGACTCAGAACTAACCGCTTACGAGAATATGTACATTCACGGCAAGATCTACGGAATGGGCGGTGAGGAGCTGAGGTATAGGATCGAAGAGATGCTTAGGTTCGTTGAACTCTACGAACACAGGAACAGGCTAGTGAAGTACTTCTCCGGCGGGATGAGGAGAAGGCTCGAGATAGCTAGGGCCCTACTCCACAAGCCTAAGGTGCTCTTCCTTGACGAGCCGACCCTAGGGCTGGACCCGCAGACGAGGGCCCACATATGGGAGTATATAAAGAGGTTGAGGGACGAGGGAGGAGTCACAATATTCCTAACGACGCACTACATGGACGAAGCTGAGGAACTCTGCGACCGCCTAGCCATAATAGATCACGGCAAGATAATAGCTGAGGACACCCCCAACCAATTAAAGAGGCTTGTCGGGTCAGACATCATCTACCTGAAGGTAAGGGCAGTCAACGGCGCCCCTAACTCATGTGACGCGCTCAGCGCCCCGCCAGTCATGGAGTGCAAGCCATTAAGGGAGGGGATGGTCGCGCTCAAGGTTAGTGACGCGACCCAAGCGATACCGGTGATCCTTGAGAGGGCCGCGTCAATGGGGCTGAGGGTCGCTGAGGTCAGCTACAGGAAACCAACCCTTAACGACGTCTTCCTCTACCTAACGGGTAGGGAGATTCGTGAGGAGGAGGGAAGCGAGGCTGACTTCCTCAAGCACGTCATAAGGATGAGGAGGTTCAGGAGGAGGTGAGGTAGTGATGAGCAGGACCCTAGACCCCTTCGTGATCATGGCTTACAGGCAGTTCAGGAGGTTCCTACGCACTAAGGCGAGGGTAGTGACGTCCATACTGAACCCCATAATATGGATAGCGTTCTTCGGACTCGGGTGGGCTAACGCCTTCAACTTTCCAATGGCTAAGGCGATATTCGGTGGCGTGGACTACCTAACGTTCCTAACACCGGGCGTGACGGCGATGGCGGTCTTCACAGCCTCCTTCATCGGCGGCGTGACCGTGATCTGGGACAAGCAATTCGGGTTCCTCAAGGAGGTGTTGGTGGCGCCAGCCTCAAGAACAGGCATAATACTGGGCAGGATCTTCGGGGACGCCGTAATAGCTGTGCTGCAGGGACTAGCAATAATGGCGTTAAGCTTCGCAATAGCACACAACCTTAACCCATACGGAATCCTGCCAGCGCTAGCATACGCCTTCATACTGGCACTAGGATTCACCTCGGCAGGAGTTGCGCTAGCACTTAAAATGACGAGCATGGAAGGCTTCCAAATGGTGATAAGCCTACTAATGATGCCGCTGATATTCCTGAGCGGCGCCTTCTACCCAATAAAATTCATGCCAGGCTGGATGAAGTGGGTCGCCTACATAAACCCACTAACGTACGCCGTCGACGGCATGAGGCACTACCTCAGCGGAGTCTCAACATTCAATCCGCTAACAGACCTAGCAGTACTCTGCATAATAACAGCGGCCTTCATGGCGCTAGCCTCTCGACTATTCAAGAAAGCAACCATAGATTAACCTAAAACACAGCCTGATTATCCTCAGGAGATTGCATGGCCTGTGCAGGGTTCTCGGAGGAGCTTGAAGAATTCCTAAGCCACGTAGATCTTAAGAGGGCTGTGATTAGCGGGAATATGTATCTAGGTGATGGGAGGTTAGATTACAAGGATAGTTTTCTGCTGGGTCTTCTCTTTGTTAAAATTGCCCGACATAATCTGGATGTCGAGTTGCTTATACCGGCTGGCGCTACGTTAGCAGCGATCCTTAAGGCGGTTGGCGGTGATAGGTATGGGCGGTTCGTCCCTGTTATGGCAGCCTTCTCGCCCACCATGACGTATGCAGTGGATGATGTTTCTTTCTTTGGTGGGATGATTGCTAATGAGGGGTACGGTTCCGTGGTTCTCTATGTGGGTACGCCTAGGTTGAAGTATGAATTCTGTTTTCGGAGTGTCCACATGCTGGTGCTGTATTTTGAGGTCGTGCCTTCTTGAGTGACGCGTCGTTTTCCTCCGGTGGTGCTTTATTTACTTCCTGCTGGTACTGTTGCGCGTCGTATTTCTAGGTGAGTTGCCGCACTGCTTACTAGGTCTATGTGCATCCTGAGGTAGTCTCTTAGTAGGCGTGTTATGAGGAAGTTCCTCCTCACGTGTTCTCTCCCGTTGCTTCCTAGGGCTCTGGCGAGCCATGGGCGCCTCATTAACTCCACCACTCTTCTGGCGGCTGTTGCGTAGTCCTTCCTGTCGACTAGGTACCCTGTCACGCCGTCGATCACTTGCAGGGGTATTCCTCCGGCACGTGTCGCCACTACCGGCGTGCCTTTCCAGAGGGCCTCAGTTACTGCTAGGCAGAAGCCCTCCCTCGTTGAGAGCTGTATCGCGACGGTTGAGGCTCGCTGGAACGCGTTAACCTCGTGGTCGCCGACGCCGTCATGATTTGTCAGTATGTGGACATCCTTTAAGCCTTCCGCGTGCTTGACGGCCTTCCCGTACCATTCAGCCCCCTCCGGGTCGTCGTGGGCGAACGCACCTATCATGACTAGTTGAGCGTCGGGGACCTTCTCCTTAACAAGCTTGAAGGTGTCTATGACGCCTAGCGGGTCCTTCCACGGGTCGAACCTCGATACCTGCCCCAGTATCGGGCGGTCCGGGTCAACACCGTACCTGTTCAGCACCTTAAGTACCTCGGAGGGTGAGAGGGGCTTGTTTTTGGGGCTGAGGGGGTCTATGGATGGCCTTCTTATGTAGATCTTAGGGCCTCTCACGTCGCGGGGGACGTACGCCTCCATCGTGAATATGAGGGCATCGTACGCCATGACGTAGGGCTTAAGGACAGCCCACACGCTTGGGTTGGGATCGGAAAGGTCTATGTGGCACCTCCAAACCCACGGGGAGTGGCGGTTCGTGACGTACTTAATTATGGGTAGTGGTTGCGGGTCATGAATGACTACCACGTCG
>WAOL01000085.1 GCA_015521295.1 Desulfurococcales archaeon | reverse complement strand
GGGCCCGTCGTCTAGCCCGGTTAGGACGCCGCCCTTACAAGGCGGAGGTCCGGGGTTCGAGTCCCCGCGGGCCCACCAAACTCATTCATAACCCAGAATTCCCATTTACGACTCAAAAGTCACATACTTTTAATTCTCCTATTAGAAGTAAATATTAAGGGACCGTTGATTGTAACGAAAGCCTCTTCATCCAATAATAATGCATGCACCTCTACCAGTGTCTGCGCATAAGTTTAGATTAGCGGTAAGGTGATCAAATCGTGAAGAGAACTAAAACGCTAATTTCGATTGCTCTATTCCTCCCCGTTACCTGTACTCTAGCGGGTCTTCAGCACCTAGCGCAGGTAAACGAAGAGAGACTGGAAAAGAGTACGTAGGCAAGATCATAGAGCTGAAGGTACCGCCTGGACCTGGTTCTTTCGGTTTCTACCGCACATACTACGACATGAGTAGAGTAAGGGGGTTCGTTATGAACCTCATTAGGGAATATGATTCGATTGAGATCCCTGAAGCAGAAGTAAGCAATGTTTCCCTGTTCGGAAGGAGTGGGGATAAGTGGTTTAGCTTAGGTGGGGCTGAGTCAGCAGCGAGTGAGGCGAAGAAGCTTCTGGATGAGGGTAACTACACTTATGCGTTGTACGAGATATCCCACGCACTCACAATGAAGAAGGTGTATCTTGACCTACGGAATAAGGACCTACCCTCGACGATACGGGAAAGGATGAGTTTCCTTGAGAAGAAGGCAGGTAGCATCGACTCTAAGTTGCTATATTTCGAGCAGCACTGCAACCCCTCCACCCTATCATTCCAGGAGTACTGGACGCTTGGAGTGGATGTCGAGATGAGTTACAGGGATAAGCTCGAGAGGATACAGTACTATGAAGAGAGGTTAAGCATGGTTCCGGGACTCCCCACGGCAAGGCAACTAGAGATCCTCTACGAGCTGTACAGGATTAACGTAAGTCTTGCTTGGATAAACACGAAGACAGACATCCTAATAAACAAGTACTGCTCAAGCAACTCAACAGACACTTACTTAAGGAAGGCTGAACGCCTGTACGAGGGGATTAACGCGTCCCTCAACCAACTCCTAAGCAACTTCCCGGTAGAGGTATGGAATAAGACATTACAAGACTTAAAGGAGACAGAAGGCATGATCTTCATCTCCGACGTATTCAAGTGGGTTAAGCATAGATATAGCCTCAGCTTAAGTGCGTACCGTAAGGGATTGAGGCTTCTTGCCCTAGTAGATTTAGTGAAGGCGAAGGCCGAATTAGAGACGGCCAAGGAAATGCTCGGAAAGCTGAGAGTGCTGAAGGATAAGAACTACGTGATGCTTCGGGAAGTATATGAGCTCAAGAGAAAGTACATCCAGATAATCTTGCAGTTGAAAAACACTTCCACTATGGGAGATCAGGACATTTAATCGCATGACGTATGCCATATTGGCAGGAAACCTACCTACAGAACAGACCACAGAACTCTCCAGAAAATACGTTCAATTCATGTACTTCGAATACCTGAAAGGCATAATACTCACAGAAAAATTGCTTGAAGAAATACAAAACATAAACTGCCTCTTGACGTGAGATATGGCACACGAATTGGATCCCTCAATCACTCGAGGGACCTGCCACTCATAATGAATAGAATATCGTGCCTGAGCACTCTTTAGGCGAGTTAATAATTAATTGACAGAATGCACCGTGCGTGAAGGAGCTCCATCAGTTCTGCCTTGTAAGGGCAGGTCCGAGTTCCACGTTCCTACAGGCCGGTCACTCATCATTTTAAGTCTGACCATATCGTTGGTTTTGCTGTAAGGACTCAGATATTTCCTCTATCGCTCCTATGAAGTAGTTCATTTCATCTTCAGTTCCTACGGTGACTCTGACGTATTCTTGGAGCTTCTCGTGGGTGAGTGACTTGACTATTATGCCGCGTTTCATGAGTTTTGCGTGCAACTCTTTTCCTTGAATGCCGTTCATCCCTACTAGTATAAAGTTAGTGACGCTGTCCCTTACCTTTACGCCACGTATTTTGTTGAGTGAACTAACTGTGTTTTCACGGATTTTAACGATGTTATTAACGTATTCTCGGATGATTTCCAAACTCTCTAAGGCTCCTATTCCCGCCGCTATCGAGGTTATCGGTATGTCAAACGCTCTCTTCTTAGAGAGTACCTCGTGGAGGGTTTGAGGCTGGCCAAGCACATACCCTAGCCTAGCCCCAGCTATGGCGAATGCCTTGGAGAGTGTCCTCAGTATTATTAAATTGTCATAACTGCTTATCCAGTCCTTGAATGTTATGCCGGAGAATTCGAAGTACGCCTCATCAACGATGACGTACCTGAATTTCTCCAGCGCCTCCCTAAGGAAGCCCTCATTAACGATGAGGTTCCCTGTGGGATTATTAGGGTTGGAGACGTAGAGCACACCGCCCTTGCTGGCAAACCTAAGCGTTAGCTCCTCATTAAGGAGAAGGTCATCATCTAAGGGAACCCTAATGACGGGAACACCGGCTGACTCAAAATCAATGAGTGCAGGCTCAAATGCCGGCGACGGTGAGACCACGTAAAGACCCAGGCTCCTGAAGTGGAGAGCACTGTACAGCATAAACGACTCAGAACCAGGTAATAGCTTTATGTACTCTGGCTCAATACCTACGTAACCTGATAGTAAATTTATCAATGATTCGTTTAAATCAGCATAATCATATCTATTCATAAGAGATGCTACTTCTCTAACTCTATCAATCACAGGTCTAGGAGGAGGGTAAGGACACTCATTCAGGTTTAACCTTATGAGTCCGTCTCCGCTCAAGTTTTCACCGTTATCAACACATCGCAACACCAAATAATATGTTAAAGATTTCGACGGCCACGAACGCTTTTTAAAGCAACTTACATAACGGGGCAGAATAATGAAAATTAATCGAAGAGGCGTAAGTGGCCTTATAGCGGCAATAGTGCTCACAGCAATAGCCCTCCAGTTACTCTACGTACTCACGGAAACATACCGAAACTCTGCCAGAGCCCTTGATCGAGAGTATTTACAGTCAGTTAATAATTTAGCTAAGCTTCAAACCGACGTGAAGGTTAGTGTAAGTAACTCAACAATATACTTAAGCTCGTCCAACACCCTAAGAATACTTGATGCATACCTCGTGAACGGCTCCACGATCCAGAGAGTGAAATTACTGAAGTCCGTGGTTCAACCCGTGAAAACCCCAGTCTTCACCTCGGCAGTATATGATGCTATACGAAAAGGAGGAACTATCCTACTAATATTTGACGGGGGGAAATACCTAGCGATAAGGAACAGTACGTTGGTTCAGACCACAATCAACAATAACCTGACGTATACTGAGGACGCGAGGATAGCGACGATGGCCATCTCCGAAGTATTCAACCAGTACTCTAGCGTGTTGTGCTTTAACGGTAGCTGTAAGCTTGACTTAGTTTGGTTTGCTCCAATGTTCGTTGGCTATAATAGCGTACAACCACTGAGGTTCCCTAGCGTACTCTACTGGAACATAAATTACACCGGTTCTAAGTTCATTAACGAAACATGCTTTAACTTCACGGGTAAGATTTCTATTCAGTGGTTCTCGGCAGCATTCTTCGGCATTGTGGTGTACTATTCACACGTAAGGACCCTAAACGTAACCCTAACGATAGGGTACAGTACTCCATACACTTCATTATTTAATAGTAATGGTAAAGGCATAGTCGGTCAGGTAGTGTATTATGTATTCCCAAGTAGCGATAATCCGGCAAGACCTTTCCACCTACACCCGGTCGTCTTAACCGATATAGGGATTCCTAACATACCGCTATATAGGCGAGTGATGAGGATTTACAGAGTACCAAGTACTTGGGGCCAATGGGTGGTAAGGGATAAGTTCACGTTCACCGTGGACTTAAGTAACGCCCCGCCAGAAGGATACGTCCTCATAGGTTTCGAGGCAAACATAAACACTCAATTCATTTACTACCAGAACACCCACCTATCATAAACCTACGGTATCACAGGTTAAGTGAATTAGCTATGAAGATTTCTCAGGCTAAGTTGTCTGATAAATTAGCCTGCCGAAACCCTCCCTTGATGCTGACTTATCGTAAATTTTCCTTATCCGTAGTATGTATGCAGGATATTTAACACTCGATGAGTTAGGTGTGCCGTGGTATAGGTCATGCATTAGGTTCAGGTACTCCATCACCTCTCCCTCCTCCGCGATCTCGGCGTCGCACCTAACCTCAAATGAGGTTATCGGTGGTGTATAGAAAAGTAGCGTTACTTTCCCATTCGCTTTAATGTTCTCCCAAGTGTGTTTCCTCGCCATTTCAAGCGCACCGAAAACTCTGAGGTCAAGCTTGTTAACATCGTAAAAATACTCAGTAAGTTCCTTAAGCACGTACTTCATCCCCTTACTACCTTTCTCCATCATGACTTCCCGGGCCTTCTCAAGCATTTCATGAAGGTACTCACCCTTCGGCACGAAGCCAATCATCTTCACAGAACCATTAAGACCGGCAGGTCCATCCGTAATGAATACGGGATTAGCCCTCGTGAACATTAAGTAAACGTCTCGAGAATCAACCTCCCCCTTAAGCATTCTCTTAAGGAATTCTAGCCTATCATAGAAGACATATTTCAGGAACTTCTCAGGTAGTGTAAACATGATCCTACCCTTTCATATAGGCATCCTCATTAATTAGAACTTAACGCTGGACACTAGTGCTTTGGCCCTCCTCACCCTTAGTAACGAGCTGAAGTAACCTAGCTAGGATTAATGCCTCAGTATTAACTACTCTAAGCACTTCCTTACCATAGTCTGTTATGACGTAATACTTTCTTGGGGGTCCTTTACCAGATGCCTTACCCCAGAAGGACTTAATCAAGCCACGTTTTTCCAAATATTTAAGAGACTCGTAGATAGTGCTCTCACTAGGCGTTAAGGTGTTATCGCTCAGCTCCATGACCTTAGCCCTTAAGGCGTACCCATGGATCGGGCCGTTAGTCTTGATGATGTTCAGCATTATAAGTGAGTATATGCCAGTTCTTAAGTCCTTCAACAGCTTCCTTACAACGGCATCCGAATCGCTGGGCGTATTTCATCACCTTACATGCGTGGTGCTAAGGTATGAGGCCACACCGATTAATGTGCGTATCCCCGGCTCCGCTATTTTTTCTTATTGAATACGCTGTCAATTAACTTAATAGCGTTTAGGACCCTTCTCGAAGACTCTATTCCATGGTCCCTTCAAGGACGAGAACAGTGTAATGAGCACAAGGTACGTCATGGGATGCGCTAACACTAGAACAAGTAGTGAGCCATTAATTGTGCCAACAATAACATCAACAATAAACAATGCTGTGAAGGGCACTACTCCGAACGCAGTAAAGTAAAGCATCCCGCTAGTAAAGGCAGCTATGGGGACGCTAAGGCCAGCTTTCGTCAGAACCTCGGCTATCACACCAAAGATAGCTCCATACAGTGTGCACTGAACCACGGCAAGTAAAGGGGAGATTCCTAAGGCTATTCTAATTAGCCATTCGAATGGACCAGAAAAAGCACTGTTGATAGAGCCTATCGAGAACGGGGTAAGTGTGCTGTTGAAGTTACTGATTATAACGATAGTCGCAAAGAACTGTACTACCCCCGATGAGATACCGGCCAGTAACCCATATAACACTAACTTACTCTCCACCCTGCTTGAATTGGTGCTGAACTGCATTTCCCTTCTTCCTTACTCGGGCTCCACTATTACGGCAGTACCGTACGCTAATATCTCTGCGGCACCCTGGGCTACCTGAGATGAGCTTAACCTGACGTTCACTACAGCATTAGCGCCCAGCGCACGCGCTTTCTCGATCATTCTCCTAATAGCTTCATCCCTAGCATCCGCCAGTAGCTCCGTGTACTCGCTTATCTCTCCACCAACGATGTTCTTTAGCCCAGCCAGTATATCCCTCCCTATGTGTCGTGCTCTCACAGTACTTCCACTGACAATACCTAACACTTTAACTATCCTGTATCTGGGAATCGACTCAGTAGTGGTTACGATTATTTTCTCGGACAAGGTCATCCCCTCAAAATAATACATCGGACTACGATGTATTTATCCTTAACGTTGTGGTGGTGACCTTAACCTGAGGAAACGCTGACCCATGTAATGAATTAACTCAAGAGAGGGGTCGTTGAGTAGCATCCTAAGGGCATCTTCCTCCGCTACCCCAACGTTAGATACTAGCAGCCTAATCGCGTACTCTAACTTAAGGGGATGAACATGAACAACTGATCTAATATGGTTTAGGATCCTATCAAGATCACCTAGAGAGCGAGGGATGTCATGCGGAGGCTCTAAACGGCCTAGGAGCACAACACGGTTCTTTCCTAGTCCACCTCTTAAAACATCAAGGAATGCCTCAATAGCATTAGCGGGCGGGGGTGAGACCCAATCCTCAGCCGGCGGGCGGACTGGAAGCATCACGTAAGCTACGCGGGGTTCAATACTTTGAAGGATCTCAAGCAAGCCAGCAGCATCTTCGGCAGTATCATTCACGCCCCTCACCAGCATTGTCTCGGTAATCAAGTCGCCTTGGAACTCCCTTGAAAAGGCATGAAGTCCATCAAGAACGATTCTTAGATTGAGATTCGGGTGAGGCCTATTCAGTATCCTATACACTGATTCGGTACTAGAATCAACCTTAACGGATACTAAGTCAGCCGAACTTAAATCCAGCCTAACATCCTGCCTATACAGCAGCGACGCGTTAGTAATCACTGCAATCTTAACGTCTACAATGTTCTTCAACATCTTTATCTCCGTCCCTAGGTTCGTGTCTAGAGTAGGCTCACCGTTAGGGACGAAGGTCACGTAATCAACATTCCCTACATTCTCCAGCACCTTAATGACAGCATTGACAAGGATTTCGGGTTTATAGAATGTGGTCCTCTCAATAGTTAGATTAGTGGTTTTCCCCGCCTGGCAATAAATACAAGAGTAGGTGCAGTACTTCATGAACACGTTATTTACACCTAGAGACCTACCCAACCTCCTTGAGGGTACTGGACCAAAAACCATTTCATTCCAAGATGTCCCCATCCATACTCCCTACTTTATAACCCAGTACTGCCCTATAATTACGGTGTCGGTGTTGACCCAAAGGATTAAGGAACTAATAACGAACTGGCTGGTGGAAGAGGGTTTCGAGGTTAAGAACCTAAGCTCTCTACCTCCAATTCAGGTTGCTTGGGGCTTAGACGTATTCACCCCTCCTCCGCTAAAGGTAAACCTAAAAATATTTAAGCCTAAGGGGAGGGAGGACAGGATTATCATTCTACTCGGTGTTGGTGTGTCACCTGTTCATGCTAAGAAACTAGCCGAGCTTAAGCCCGAAGGCAGGCTAAGGTTTTCATCGAAGCTTCTAGGAAGAATATTGTCGGTATGCAACATATGTAACGTAGCTATCCAGCCAAACCCCGTGGAGATTCAAGCAATAACGGTTGCGTTAACGATATTTGATTCAAGGATTAACGAGGGCTCGAAACCCGAGTTCCTAGAAAGGATAACCTTAGTGGTCAATGCGTTCCTTGAGATAATATCAACGTTTAACGAAGAATTCCCTACTCTTCCTGAGACAGGAAGTAAGGAGGAAAGTACGACGACAAGAATCTAGAGGGAACTCTTTTTAGTACACGGTCGAAAAATTCGACGCAATTATGTAATCTTAATCCTCGAAGTCCATCGCCTCATAGATCTCTTTAGGAAGCCCTGGACAATTCTTGTCCAGCCAGTACTTACTAACTTCAATCTGCGCCTTCAGTAGCCTCTTGAATTCCTCCATGGTTAAGTAGGTGGTTGGCTCGAGCTGCTTAAGCCTCTCAGCAGGTATTCCAGGAACTTCCTTAGGTATTAACATCTTCTCTCCCCACACTGGGTGAGGTTTGTACTTGACGGCTCCACGCACGGCTTGCAGTATGAATAACTCGGTCTCCTCTATGGTGGGTCTCTCCCCACCCACAGGCCTGGGCCTCCCGTCCTTCTCTACTAGGACTGGCTCAGGCACCTCAAGTACCTTATCGCCGAACTTCTTCTCGGTCCAGTAGTACTTGGCTATGATCCTACCGGTGTTATTGAATACGTAAACCTCGACAGGGTCGCCTTTCTCTATTCTCTTCTTAAGGTACTCGTAGAACCTAACCACATGAGCAGTGTTCGGCACACCCATTGTGAATGGTTGCGCGAACCTAGCGACATACCTTATCCTTCCAACTACCTCCTTGGCTTGTGCTGGGTGACCTATTGTCCTCCCATCAGCCAGAATCTTCGCAGCTAGTGCTGGGTCCGTTACTTTAGCCCAAGCCCACTCTGTGAAGTAGCCTGGGCTGAGGAATATTGCCGTGGTTAATGGGCCGGAAGATTCAACGTCGCCGTCGAAGTACCCCGTATCCTCTAACTTAAGTACTGAACGAGCGTTCCTGTTAGGAGCACCGAAGTACTGGAATAGCTCACCCTTGAAGGATGGGTATCCCTTTTCATCGAATTCGGTGTTCTCATGCAGGGCTCTGGGACTCATAGCTGCTCTCCACATGGCTTCCTGTTCCGGTGTCAGATCCTCAGTCTTAGTCCAGCATCCGGCTTCTGACCCTATTACCCTATCCTCGAATATTGCGACTATGTCATCGTTCTTTATTACCTGATCCTTAACGTAGTCGAGCGGGTTTATGCCGAACTGCTCTATGTACTTCTTAGCGTTATTCTCGGTCCAGACGTAGAGTCCATGCGTGGACTTCCCTGTTCCTGTGAGACCCCAAACACACATGACTATGCGCTTCCACCTACCCTCAACAGTTTTGACAGTGAATTCCCTTAGTGATGCGTGCTCACCAGTACCTCCTCTTTGGTAAACGTGATATATCCAGTGGGTTAGGACGGCCTTCTTAACCTCGCCTTGATACGACGACACTGTTATTATTGTGAAGTAATGATGCGGAAACCTCATAACCATGAGCATCCTGTCAGTTCCCGGTATGTTCGGGTTGCCCAGGTAGTGCGGTACGACAAAGACCTCCACATCGGGCTTCTCATCAGGCGGTGCTGGGAACACTAGCTGCCTCCATCTGTACGCTAGGTCAGGGAATTGCGGATCAACATACACAGTTGCGTGCATTTGAGCACGGGTTCCGGGCTTGCCGACGTAGCCGTCAACCTTAATGAACGGTCCCTGCGCTAGGATGTGCTCAAGCACACGCAACATTAGTAACTTATGCTCATACTTGAGGTCCTCATCCTTCTCTATAACTACGGTGTTTTTAGCTGATCTGCTCCATATATTGGATGCCCAACCCCATGAGCCGTTCCTATACTGCGTACCGTACATCTTCGCACGTTCAAACAGGTCTGGCGGATTATCCCGTAAGGGAACAAGACCCGCCTTTTTCTTTAATTCCAATATCTTCCTAAAGGTTTCCTTGAATTTCTCAGGTGTTAACTCCTCTACGGGAGGAATAACTTTCCCCAACTTTATCTCCGCACTGAAGTATTGGGAGTCTCCCTAAATAATGTTTTCAAGAGTCAAGCAATCATGAGTTTTTACACATGGTTAACAGGCAACTATGCTTAATAACGTACATGTTAATAACTTAATTGGTTTATGTGACATGGAAAAAGTAGGAACCTTAGGCAAAGAAAAGATACTTGCAAGCCTTCATCCACACCCCTTAGCCTTTGCAGGACAGGCACTACTATGGATCTACGTACTAGTGGTATCCGTTACGATATACTTTGTAGGCAATCAAGTGAACGCGTTATTCAAGAATATACCAGTGATTGGAGGGTTGATAGGTGCTTACGGAGAGTACGTGGTCTACGCGTTAGTGATAATTATACCCACACTCATATACGCCGCAGTTAAGATCGTATGGAGGTACTTCCTCATAACACTACTCATTACCGTAGGAGTACCGCTAGTACTAGCCTTTGCTGTGAAGCTACCGTTACGGTACACATTCATAATAGGTGCTGTGGTAGGCATCTTAGGAGTACTTGCTGTAGAGATACATAGAAGGGCACACAAGTACATAATCACCGACAGGAGGATCATATTCGAGTACAAGGGATTATTCAAGAAGATAAGGAGGGACTTAGTTTACTCAAGGGTCTCCGACATAATACTCGAAAAAGGTGCCCTAGGCAAGCTGTTTAACTTCGGAAACCTCATACCAGTCTCGCAACCAGGACTAGGTCTCGGAAGCGACATGTCCTTCGTCACCCTAGGAGGCAGTGTAGGTAAAGACGTCAGAGCAGGTTTTGCAGTAACGGGAGGCAGGTCCGTTAAGGTACCTAGATCCAGATCGTTCTATATGCTATACGGCGTCCCACGCCCTGAGAGAGTATATGACATGATAGTTGAAGCAATAAAAGCTAGTGAAGAGGCACCCTACCTTAAAAAGATTTTAGATAAAATGGATCAAGGATCGAGTCTTAACATTAAATAACATGTATTACGGGAAAACATTTAATCCTCCTTCGAAGATTTTTAATAATGGTGCTCAAAACTTTGAGGAAAATATCAAGAAGAGTAAGCGTCTTCCAACCCTCTCCCCACAGGAAACTTGTCGCGAAGGTCGACGAACTGCTTAGGGCCGGGCGTGAAGTATACAGTTTTTCCGCCGGGCAACCGGGTTTACCACCTGACGAGGAAGTCATAAGGAAGACCTTCGAGCACGCCTTAAAGGACCCCTTCAACCACTATAGGTACATGAGCACCAGAGGCATGATGCAGTTACGGGAAGCGTTAAGTCAAGACCTTAAGAAGTACGGGGGTATAGATGTGCCTCCATCAAGGATAATAATAACCAGTGGGGGAGTTGAGGGATTCAACCTAGCCTTAGCGGTGACCACAGATCCCGGCGACGAGATAGTATTGCTTGACCCAACCTACAGTGTGTACTGGGATCTTGCAAAGTACCTTCAATTAAAAGTTAAGTCATGCCCACAGTTAATTGAGGATGGTTTCCAACCCAGCGACGAATGTCTAGAGCGAGTAATAACGAAGGGTACTGCAGCAATAGTTGTTGTTAGCCCAGATAACCCGACCTCAAGGATACTCTCTGAAAAGAAACTCCGCCTTATAGCGGACCTAGCATCAGACAATGACGTATGGGTAATATATGATGAAGCGTACAAGCACGTCATTTACGAAGGACAGCACGTATGGATTCACAACTATGGTGATATGCCGGAAAGGCTAATCAGCGTTAACTCATTCTCGAAGGACATAGCGATTCCGGGCTTCCGACTGGGATACACATACGGACCTGAGAAGATAATTAATGAGATGGCTAAGCTTAAGGGAATACTAACGATAAGCTCCTCCGTACCTGCCCAGTGGTTCGCATACTACGCATTAACTACGGGAGCTAAGGAAAGGTACCTGAGGAAGGTCCTACCCATATATAGGAGCAGAAGGGACGCTGCCTACAACGCCGTCAAGAAGTACCTCCCTGAAGCGAAGGTATGGAAACCGCCAGCAAGCATGTACCTATTCCCTGACCTAAGCCCATACCTGGAGAAACTAGGCATGGATGACATAACCTTCGCCTACCAGCTAGCCGACGCTAAAGGCGTTGTAGTGATACCTGGCTCAATATTTGGGAAAGCCGGTAAGAACCATCTACGTCTAACATTTGTGACGCAGCCTGAGGAAAGGTTGGAGAAGGGCGTATCATTGATAGCTGAGTTCATCGAGGAGAAAGAATCTAAATAAGGAATATTTCTTCAATCTTAACCTTAAGCACTCATGGACTCACTCAAGGTCCTCAAAACCTCATCGTACTCATTTTCCTTAATGCGCGTTACAATATGATAAACTGCAAGTGGGCTTAAGGAGTCCCTCTTAATGAGACCTAACAATTTCCTTGTGCTTATCGAGAGCCTCATGCGAAACGCCTCATCGAGACTAAAGAACCCGGCATCCTCGCTTTCTTCGTTCAGCCTAAGTTCACCGGTAAAGTCCCTAATTAAGAAATCAACAATGACATAATGATACTTCAAGTGCCCAGTAGTACTCAGACAAATATACTCCGTAACCGCCAGCAATTTTGGACTATGACCAACTAAGCCCGTCTCCTCTAGCAATTCACGTAACACAGCCTCCTCCAGCGTTTCCCCTGGCTCCACATGCCCCCCTGGGAAAGACCAATACCCTGCTGACGGCTCAAACCTCCTCTTAACCAGGAGTACTCTGTCCTGATCTATAACAACAGCACCCACTCCTACCTTAGGTTGCGTGCCCATACCCACCCCCTCTGCACTGTCCGTGTGTTTTGCTGGCTTGGACTAATGTTATTTTACTTTACTCAGATATAGCGTGGTAAGTAGGGCTAATGAAGAATGAGTTAACGTGTGTGGAATGCGGCCGCATGTACCCTGCGACGTCAGGCAGGGTTAAGTGCGTTTGTGGAGGGCAGTTAGTTCCCACTCTACCCAGAAGCTTGAGGCGCGTTAACGCGCCCGGTATTTGGTCTTGGGAAGCCACCCTAGTGGCATCAGTATTTAGCGAAAGGGTAACGCTGTACGAGGGAAACACGCCGCTGGTGCATGCACCCAAGCTTGCTAAGGAGCTCAACCTGAAGGAAATTTACCTTAAGGATGAGTCTAGAAACCCGTCAGGCACGTTCATAGACAGAGGTTCAGCAACTCTCGTTACTGCGGCTAGGTCGTTGCGTCTAGCACGTCTAGTCACGGCGTCCTTAGGTGATTTGGGGGTATCGGTGGCTACGTACTCCAGACGTGCTGGGCTTCGATGCAAAGTGGTAATGCCCTCGTACATTACTCCAGTGAAGGCGTACCAGACGGCAATGCTGGCAGATAGTGTTGAGTACGTCGAGAGCTATAAGGAATCGCTAAGCAAGGCTTGGAAGTATGGCTCAGCACCGGCCAGCATGCCGGTAACGCCGCAGAATCCCTTCCTGCTTGATGGCTACAGAACCTTAGCCATGGAGATACTCACTGATCTGAGGACAAGGAAACCTGGCGTGGTACTTGTCCCTGTGGGGGACGGTGCCTTAGCCTATGCAACCCTGCAGATCATAAGCAGATTCAGCCCAGACACGATGGTCATAGGGGTTCGAGCGTCCTCAAAGTCACCGCTACTCAAGGATGTGGCCGTTGACCGCCCTCTCTTCGCCGACTTACTTAAGGATCTAATGGACCGTAGCGGAGGGTATATGATTGAGGTGGGGGAGGACGATGTTGTGTCGGCGCTCAAGCTGCTAGCAAAGTGCGAGGGAATGTTAACGGAACTCACTGGCGCTACAGCTGTCGCCGCATTGATTAAATTATCTGATGACCTACGTAGTACGTCACCAATAGTCTCAATAATATCGGGAGGACCTGCCAGGGACCCGGCAGTCCTCAGGGTGGTGGTGAGCGAGGGACACCCCAAGCACTTAACAAGAATAGGATTCACTAAAATGAAGATCCTAGAGATCCTCGCGCTTCAAGGTCCCTTACACCCTTACGCCGTATGGAAAATCTTGAAGAACGAGTACGGGGTGAACGTAAGCTTACGTTCTATATACCAGCACTTCAGCGAACTGAATGAGATGCGGCTCGTAGAGGGCACTGAGGAGAGAGAGGGTAGGAGGAGAAGGAAGGTGTTCAGAATAACGGATGAAGGTCTAAGCCTGATCAGGTAGTCCTCTCGTTAAGCGCAGATAAGCATGGGTATTGAAGCGCATACTGAGGTTAACCCCCTTATTGATGGACACCTTCTTACAGGCTTGGGGAGATCATGGGTAGGGTAAGCGTAGCAAAACTAGCACTCTTCACGGCGCTGGTTTACGTGGCGACTATAGTCCTTCAGGTATACACACCCGCGACTAGGGGTTACTTTAACTTAGGTGAGACCGCTATCTACGCCATAGCTGCTCTAGCAAACCCGTTACTGGCTGGCATTGCTGCTGGTGTGGGGTCAGCATTGGCGGACCTAACAACGGGTTACGGATACTTTGCACCTGGTACCCTGGTGATTAAATTCGTTGAGGGGTTCACCGTAGCGTACTTAATGAGGAAATTGGCTCCCAAATCAAGGTATTGGTTAGCTAAGGCGCTATCTGTAATTGCTTCGGTAGCCACCGGCACCGCAATAGCTGCTGTAGGTTACTTCACGCTATCGGGTCTATCGGAAATAACGTCAATACCAATTCAGGTCGGCGGCTTTGAGATAACGGCCTTCTACGGTAAGATAGTAATCCCTAACCTCGTATGGTTACTCATAGGTGTCCTAGTGACGGTGATATTACTGTACGCTGTCCTTATAAGGAGTAAGGAGAACATCTCTGCCGCAGCCTCAATGCTCGTGGGAGGTACATTTATGGTGCTAGGATACTTCCTTTACGAGTTCTTCATCACGAACCCATTGATATATCATGCGCCACCGGAGCAGGCACTAGTGGAGGTACCGGTAAACTTCGGCCAAGTACTGGTTGGCATCACGGTCGCATTACCGATAACGTCGTTCATAAGAGAGGCTACTGGAAGTGAAGGTTAAAGTAAAAGACTTAAACGTAGTTTTCAATGATATAAGTATTCTCTCAAACCTCAACTTAACAGTAGGTGAGGGGGAAGCAGTACTCATTACGGGACCCTCAGGGTCAGGTAAAACAACGCTGCTCAGAACGATCCTTGGCATCGTGCCTAACGTAATCTCAGGGTTAGTGAAAGGATTCATCGAGCCCGAGCCCCACACTCTCAGAAGAAAAGCATACTATGTCCCTCAAGAACCGTGGTTTTCCGTAATTACACCCTACGTCTGGTCCGAGATAATGTCGTTCACCCCTTCCCAACTCAGGTTGGAAGACGTTGAGGATGTGCTCAGTGCTTGGGGCATGAGTGGGTATGCTTTCAGGACAACGTACACCTTAAGTGCTGGTGAGCTACAGAGATTAGCGTTGATGGTGGCTAGGCTCTCACATAAGGAGGTGGTGTTGCTTGATGAGCCAGCATCGCATCTAGACTCGAGAAACGCTGAGAAAGTCGTGAGAATAGTTAATGTACTCAGGAACTCCGGTATAGCAGTGATCATAGTTGATCATGACGTTAAGGCGTGGATGGGTTTAGTGGATAGAGCTTACGTTCTTAGAAACGGCACGCTCGACGAAGACATCATGAGTTACTACAAGGAGTTTGATAGGCTGGTGGGTGAGCTAAGTAAGCCAAGGACGCAGGGCGACATCGTGCTTGAGGTAAGGGTAACTAAGTACAGACCTCCGGGATCACGCAAGATAGTGTTAGAAGGCGTAGAGTTCGCTGTGAGGAAGGGCGAGATAGTGCTAGTGAAGGGCCCGTCAGGTTCTGGTAAGACTACACTGCTTAGGTTACTCGCAACGAGTGTTAAGGAGCCTGTGCTCGGCACAAAGACTAGCGTCACCGGCAGGCTCATCTACGTCCCAGACAACCCCCTACTTTACTTTACAGAACCTATAGCGGCTAAGGAAGTGGGTAAGGGTGGTATTGAGAAGTTAAGAGAGTTCGGTATTGCCGGCAGAGAATCCACGCCGATCACTAGGTTAAGCACGGGCGAGAGAAGAAGAGTGGCTGTGGCTTCAGCCATAGTTAGGGGTGCTTCAGTTGTCGTCATGGACGAACCGACGGTAGGGTTAGATGTGATCAATAAGGTGCGGGTGCTGAAAGCCATAGTTAAGGCGGCTGAAGACGGCACAGCTTTCGTTATTGCCTCCCACGACCCCCTAGTGGAACGCGTAGCAAATAAGGTGGTGAACATCCATGGTTAGCGCAGGTACGGTATTTCGATGGATCTCCGAGGTTATATTCAGGTCGATCTTTGCCGGTGATGACACGTCATTCAAGCACTCTACACTACTAATAAACACACCTTTGGTCATTACTCAGATACTCCTAGCGTCCGAGGGATCAACAGGAGTAGTCGTAACAATGGCATCTCTCCTAGTAGTCCACCTCCTGGCAGGAACTTTAGAAGTACTAGCATATGCGTTAATAATGACTTCCTTGCCAGCAGTCTGGTACTTCCTGACAACACTGCCATTTACAATATCTTTGACGACATCCGCCATAATTGCGCTTAGGGTGGTTGCTGTTGGGTCAGCACTCTTAACGTTCATATATTTCCTGAACCCGCTGGAGCTCTCGATGCTGGCGCATAAGCTATGCCTTAAGAGAACATCACTCTATCCAGCGATGACGTGGAAGGTCACACCCCACGTGATGAGAGACATGAAGTCAGCAATGCTCTCGGCGGAATTAAAGGGCGAGAAACTCTGGAAGGCATTGGCGGTAACAATACTTGCTGTGAACGAGTACAGCAGCATGTATGAGGAAGGAACCTATGCACGTATGCAGGACTTCAAGCCGCGTTACTGGTATGACGGCAAAGCAGTATTGATATTCACCTTAATCCTTGCGGTAGACATTATTGCGTTACTCCTGCTCTACCTAAGGATGATTCCAGCTTAAATTATCCACTAGATTTAGATAGGTAGGGTGTGATACTTGAACGTAACCCCAGGAGAGAAGTTCTCATTCAAATTCAAGGCAGGGCCAGAACACTCAGCCAAACACGTGGGTTCAGGGGACGTCGACGTTCTCTCAACACCCTCAATGATACTATTTATGGAGGAAGCGTGCAGGCGATTCATGGATAGGCACTTACCGGAGAGCGAAACCACTGTCGGTACAAGGGTCGATATCTACCATGTGAAGGCGGCTCCCATCGGTAGTGAGATTGAGGTGCGAGGGACACTCTTAGCTGTTGAGGGGAGGAAGCTAGTGTTCTGGGTTGAGGCATGGTATGGTAACCGACGCATAGGGTACGGTGTGCATGAGAGATACATAGTGAATAGGGAGGCATTCATAAGCAAGCTTAAGGGTGAGAAGAAGTGAAGGAGTGGGCCTCCCTAATAGGGAAGGAGTTCGAGGAAATACCTAAGGACGTAGCCATACTGCCGGTGGGTAGCTTAGAGAGGCACGGCGACCACCTACCCCTCGGGACAGATATATTCGCGCCCGAGTGGATAGCGCGTCAAGTAGCTAGTAAGCTGCATGAGTACGGAGTATCAGCACTAGTAATGCCTACGGTACCGTACGGATCCTCAAGAATC
>WAOL01000084.1 GCA_015521295.1 Desulfurococcales archaeon | reverse complement strand
TTTGAACTCATAGTACTTTCGCACACGTCTTGACTTGAGATCCAGAAGCATGCGAGCCTAGCTCCTAGGTTATGAGGAGTTGTTATTAGTTCCTTAAAATCCCTATAGAGAGGGTCAGTGAGAGGAGGTGATGAATGACGACGTTAACGAACGTGGCGGCGATGAAGGTGTTGCAGGGCATAGCAACCTATAACGCGTCAGCAACGACCACGCCAGCGGTAGGTAAGGCAGTGAACGCGACCATCATGGAGCAAGCCTTCAGGAGGGCAATAGCGGATTTCGTTTCGATGATGCCCTACATATTCATAGCCCTAGCCATAATCGCGATCTACGTAGGCATAGCCGTAATACTCACCAAGCTCGTAAGGAAATTACTTACTGCGCTGAAGGTAGACGATCTACTTAAACCCCTATTCAAGGAAGCCTACTTCAGCTTAACAAACCTCATAATAGCGCTAATCAACGTAGGCATAGCCCTACTCGCCTTATACTCAATAGTCCTCACACTCTTCCCCGGACAGGTACACACGCTCAACACGGTCCTCAACTACACGGCAAGAGTGGTCAGCGTAGTGTTCCTCATAGTCTTCGTATTCCTGGCATTCAATGCCATAATACTTAGGATAAGGATGGAAGCCAAACTAAGGGGCTTCATATTCCTCCTCTCCTTCTTCATAACCATAGTCCTAATACTCGACATAACAAGCATATCCGACCAAGTGAAAACAGCCCTAGCATGGGGCGTAAGCGTCGGCATAGGCCTATCCATAGGAGTATTCGCCGCCTGGTACTTCTTCCACGACTACCTACAAAGGAAAGAGTAGGGTAGGAACATTATCTAAGACGCCAAGCTTTACCCAGGAATTATAGGTTAACTACCTTGGAGAAAATGCACTAACGTTCCCTCAACTTTCTTATCATCTAGTCCCTCGAAGTCCCTATCAAACGTGTAGAAGTGCGGGTACCCCTCGGTTACCGCCGTAGCAAGTATTAACGCATCCACCTCCGGGAGGCCGTACGTCCTTCTGAGATGGGATGCGTTAATACATATACCCTGAGTTAGGGGCACCACCTTGAATAGCTTATGTAAGGCCTTCTTTACGCCAATGAATCTCTCCTCTACACCAAACCTTATGCTATACATATGAATCTCATGCATTGATATTATTGATATCGCCTTCAACGAATGTTTCTTAAGCACTTGTCTTGCAACATCAAATCTGCCTTCCTCGCCAAACAGGTACGCTATCAAAATATTTGAATCGTAGAACGTCATTCATCTACCACCAACTTTCCTCTCTTCGTCAAGCTCCTCAGCTAATCCCCTCAACGATTGGTCAGGGTTGAGTGAACCCGCTAATTCATCGATGCTCAAAAACTTCTCAACGATTACTCTCCCACCTTCATCAATATAGACCTTAACAAAATCTCCGGGGGAAATGCCTAGTCTTTCACAGACCTCCTTAGGTAAGGTTATCTGCCGTTTCCTAGTGACCTTCACTACGCTCATTGACTCACTACCATAAGAATACTTTGGTACTACCACATAAATGTACTACCTCATTACGGTAGAACCTTACACTACCTTACCCTTGGGGCCCGCGTGGTGTCTGAAGGGAAACGTTCATAGTTGATTACTGTTACTTTTTGGCGGGGTGTGCGTGGGTTGTGTAGGTTAATTTCATTTGCTACTACGGCCGACGGCTTGCCTGAGCTAGCGGCCCTAGTTAAGGCGTTGGTGCGGTCTGCTGCTCGTGATCCCCTGCTTGAGGTGTTGGGTGTTAGGCAGCCGAGTCATGGTGATGGTTGGGGGTTTGCAGTGGCCGTGCTTAAGGGTGGTGCGTGGCGTTTTCACTTCATGAAGTTCGGGAATCCTATCTTCAGGGATTCTGAGGGTTTGCGTGGGTTAATGAGGATACTGTCTGATTCTGAGGGTGAGGTGTTTCTGGGTGTTATTCATGCGAGGAAGGCGTCGAAAGGTGAGGCGGTGACTTGGGTTGATGCGCACCCGCATCACGCCATAGTTCGTGACGGCACAGAGATCTACGTCGCGCATAACGGTAGGGTCAATAAAGAGGGTTTGGGGGGACCGTTGAGGAGGTCGGACACGGTTTCGTTAGCGCTTTACTTGGCTAGGAACCCGCCACTCACTGAAGGGTTGAGGAAGGTGATAGGGTCTGGCTACGTTGAGAGCGCGTTAAGCCTAGGCATACTGATCGCGGGGCTCGGCGGCGCTGTTAGGGTGGCTTCACTGAACTACGTGTCCCCCAAGGTGAGGGATGAGGCTAGGAGGAAGTACTACGCTATGCACTTACTTGAGGAAGGGAAATACTTCGTTGCTACAGCTTCCTCAACGACCGCCTCATTCTTTGAGGAGAGTGTCGGGATTAAGGCGCGAGAATTAAGTAACGGTGAGTTAGTATTTATGGAGGCGGGTCCTGAGGGAGCGAGTTACTCGAGGAAAAACCTTGTTGAGGGTTGATTTTTCAGTCAGGGTATATCTTCCTTAACGCATCCTCAGTAGCCTTTAGTGTCGCTGGCGCGGTGGGTGGTGGGGTTAGGAACGGGTGCGTCCCTATCTGCAAGTTCATGTACTGGGCGGCAGTGAAGCCTGCTTCAATGGCGAAGCCTATGAGGTTGATCATCTCGCCGATGGTGAAGCCACCCGCTAACTGCCCGCCTAGGAAGAACCCTCCGTGCCTGGTGAATATGAGCTTGGCCCGGACCTCATGGGCGCCTGGTAGGGCTCCGGGGTGCTTGTCCAGCACCTTACTAGTGCCTACGACGTAGTCGAAGCCCTCCCGCTTAGCTACCCTCTCTATTAAGCCCGCCGCGCCTAGGGCTAAGTCACTCACCTTCGTGGCGAATATGCCTACGGTGCCACGCATCTGCCTAAACGACGTTATCTTGTATAGGTTCGCCCCAGCTATCCTTGCCTCGGCAGTAGCTACTGAGGCAAGCATAACTGACTTAGGCTTCCTCGTGAAGAAGTCCCTCTTCTCAGCGCAGTCACCGACAGCGAAGACGTCCGGGTGCGAGGTCCTGAGGTACTCGTCCACCTCAACGCCGTACCTACTCACCCTAAGGCCGGCCTTCTCAGCCAACTCGGTGTTGGGCTTAGCGCCGGTGGCGAGTATGACTACATCGCTCTTGATCCTCTCACCGTTCTCGAGCACGATAGCCTCCACCGTATCCTTACCCTCGATCCTCATGACCTTGGTCCCGGTTCTTAGCTCAACGCCTAACTCCCTTAACTTAGCCTCCGCGAGCTCGCAGAACTCGTCGTCGAAGGACAGCGCCAGTATGTGGGGCAGTAGCTCAACTAACGTTACCTTGTAGCCAGCGCTCGCTAAGTCGTCGGCGAACTCAACACCTATGAACCCGCCCCCTATGATCGTTATCCGCTCACTCCCCTGGATCGCCTCGAGCATTGCCTTAA
>WAOL01000083.1 GCA_015521295.1 Desulfurococcales archaeon | reverse complement strand
CGCCCCCTCCCTAGCCACACCCAACGTGTTGAGGAGCATAGGTGCGGACGTCGTAACGCTGAACGCCAACGTTGACGGGAGATTCCCCGGCAGGACACCTGAACCAAGGCCGGACGTACTGGAGCCATTCCTTCCCGTCGCTAAGGATGTGGGCGCCCACGTCTTCCTCGCGCAGGACGGTGACGGAGATAGGTTAGCTGTCCTTGACCCAGCTAAGGGCTTCATAAAGCAGGATAGAATCATAGCGTTAATAGCCAAGAGGAAGCTCGAGGAGAGGAAAGGAACTATTGTCGTGTCCATAGATGTCGGTAATGCTGTAAAGGACGTCGTCGAAGAGCTTGGCGGCAAGCTCTACGTGGTGAAGCTAGGGAAAACGCATGAGGGCCTGCTGAAGAATCCTGACACCTTAATAGCTGCTGAGCCGTGGAAGCTCATCGACCCTTCCTGGGGACCCTGGATTGACGGGATCTACCAAGCCGGACTAATAGTTAAGTGGATGGCTGAGGAAGGTAAGGACATAAGTGAGTTAATGAGTGAAGTTCCCAACTATCCTCAGGCCAGGTACTCGCTTAAGATGCCTAAGCACGTGCGTGACCAAGTCTTCGAGGCAATGAAGGACAAGCTCCTAAGAATGGCTGGAGAGGATTCCGAAGTAATAACGATCGATGGGTTAAGGGTGAATTTCCCGGACAGGTCATGGCTACTCATAAGGAAGTCCGGCACGGAGCCTAAGATAAGGATCTACGGTGAGGCCAGGAGCCCGCAGACACTAGAAGCAATGATCAACAAACTCGTCCGCACTGCCACATCAACCCTCAAGAAGTTGGGGGTAAAAGAGGTTAAAGTGGAAGGCAAGATAATTCCTTAAAGCAAGGAGAAAGTTCGTGAAAACAAAGCAAGTAGTTTTACACTTCACCAAAAACACGAGGGGTTCCAACCACCGCGTTAGAAGTTCTCGGCGGTGGCCTCCGACTCGCCGCTCTTTGCAGCAGTCGGGACGGCAGGTAGGGCCGGGAACGTCTCCTTCATACGCTGCTCCGCTATCACCTTCGCCTCCTCTAGCACCTTCCTTGCATCCGGGCTTGTGTAGATCGATGACGGACCTATTCCTAGCATCTCACCCGCTTCCATCACGGTCTCCTGGAGTATGTCGTGTACCTCACCAAGCTCGATGCCTATCTCGGGGAGCACACCTCTTATCGCTGCCCTTATGTCCTTAACCACACCCACGACGGGGCCCAGCATGGCGGTGATATCGCCTATCTCCCTTATAGACTCGATCCTCAGTGATATCTGCTCTAAGGCCACCTGCACCATTAGTAGGGACTTAGCCACCTTCCTTAATTCCGCCACCTCATTAGCGTACATGGACGCCCTAGCCATGTCCTTGCTTATGAGGGCGTCCACAACCCTCTCAAACAGGTCCTTATCCCTAGCCTTGAGCCTCTCCAAGTACACCTCAAGCCTCCTAACCATTGAGTTAATCTTGTAGTGAGCCATCGCCAACCTCATCCTGAGGGGCTTCTCCCTCGTGAACGCACTCTTAATTATCTGCCCAACAGTTTTCTCCTTCCCCTTCCAAGCCTTCTCGAAGTCCTTAAAGCTGGACATAGGCTTACACACCGATAACAGACTCCCCACGCAGATTTACTTAAAAAGGAAGAACCCAAACCCAGAACCCGGCCTGCCGTGAGTAAGTTAACCAAGAAAAATTCGCAATACCTTACGCTAAGACATACATGAATTTAAACAATCGCACTAGAAGCACCAGCCAATCTTTTAATTCATTAATTCGTAGTATATCCATGAGGTGAGCTAGGGTGAGGGCCCTAAGGAAGGGTATATCCCCAATAATCGCGACCGTCCTCCTGATATTAATAGCTATAGCGGCAGGGATAGTGATCTACGCGTTCGCAACGGGCTGGATAGGGGGCAGGCTAAACGAAGGATCAGGGCCACAAGCAGTACTAGTGGTGGAGACAGGATACTGGAATGGTAAAAACGCATTTGTATTGTACGTCAGAAATGATGGAGGCGTCGTAGCTAACATCACTAGAGCCTACATTACAAATCCTGATGGATCAATAGATAAGGTTGACATCAATAATGGTAAAGGCGTTGCAATAAACCCTGGAAACGTTGCGGAAGTAGATGTTAAGAATCAGACAATTGTTATTGCAGGCTACACATATAAGATAACGTTAGTATCCACGGATGGTGCTGAGGTAACGTATACTGTTAGGGCATAAGTCCTAGGAATACGTTCTTTTTAAAACATGGGTCTGGATACGGCGTT
>WAOL01000082.1 GCA_015521295.1 Desulfurococcales archaeon | reverse complement strand
CCCACCCTCCCTGAATGTGTCGTCACATTCGGGGAACGTCATCGAGAGAATCATTGCCGCAGACCTATCAGGGGGCTTGAGGGTCGTTTTTACCCCTGCTTGCTGTCTTAGCGTGTTACCCCTGTGGGTAATTAGTCCTCTATTAATAACCTTAATCACTCCCTAGCCTGCTGGACTGAGGTTTTAAGCTGTACTAGTGTTTAATTACTGCTTTAATAGATCTTATTTACGGTGGGTACTGGCTTGGCTTTGAGTGCTGAGGAGAAAGAGAGGTTTTTGAGGGCTGTTGAGGAGGATCGTGAGTTTAGATATGCTTTGATGGGTTTACTTGGCTTCAAGGAGTTGCTCGAGAGATTCGCTAGGCTAGAGGAGAGGCAGGCAAGACTGGAGGAGAGACAACAAAGGTTAGAGGAGAGACAGCAGAGGTTAGAAGAAAGGTTCGCAAGACTGGAGGAGAGGTTCGCTAAGCTGGAGGAAAGACAACAGAAGCTAGAGGAGGAGTTGGTGAGGGTTAGGAGGCTTGCGGAGCTTAATAGGAGGGATATAGGGGCGCTTACTGAGGCAACCCTCTCTAGGTGGGTTTGGGAGGATCTTAGGAACGAGCTTGCGGAGCGCGGTGAAACCGTGGTTTCTAGGAGGAGGAATGCGAGGGTGGATAACGTGGATATTGACCTGCTGGTAGAGACTAGTAGGAGGATATACGTCGTGGAGGTGAAGATACAGCCGAACCATCATGACATTAATGAGTTGGTAGCCAAGGCGAGGAAGGTCATGGAGTTAAGAGGTAAGGAGGCCATACCTGTGCTCGCGAGCGTTTGGGTCGGGGATGAGACTGCTAGGTACGCCGAGGAGAAAGGCGTTAAGGTAATCCAGTACTGACCCTCCCTCTCCAAGCACCGGCCCCGTAGGATGCGGTGCTGACCTACGCCCGGCATTTAAGCCGCGCTTTGAGGATATTTCTTAAGATCATTCCTCACCTAAGCCCGCTTCTTTCTCCATAAACTTAGTTGCCAAATTACCGTCCCCGACTCCAGTCTTTCAAGAAATGTGCGGATGTTTTTACTCATTCCCTGCTCTCTTCCTTAGTCCTTCCCTCAAATAGCTTCCTTAGGGTCTGAGTTCCTTAGCCCTAGTTTAGGGTAAGTGAATGAGCTCAGCATCCCTTAGCTATGTAGGGGATAAAAAGCCTCTTCAATTTTAATTTTAAGGCTATTGGAGGTGGTGTAGTCTCAATATAATGTCTTCGAAGCGAAAATAGTTGAGATGGGGGCAAATGCTTAACAATATCAACCAAAAAGTACCAGGGACGAAGAGGAAATCCTAACTCCTAGTGTTAAGTAGTTTTCCTTCTACGGTAGGTCAGTATGGTGATCACCGCTATCGTGGCGATCACTATGGCCGCTATTATTGGTGCGTAGTTGGGTTGCTTCGCCTTAGGCGTAGTTACTGTTGATGTTGCTGCCGTTGTTTGTGTTGTGGTTGCTGTTGTTGTGCTTGGTTGCGGTAGCTTAATTTCTGCTTTCCCTCCTGGCGGTAGCGGTCCTATTCGTTTCGTGAATGGTTGGGTCCCAGCGATCTCTGCTTTGATGACGTACTCTGTGTATGGGGCTGCTACTAGTTTCGCGGTCCCGTCCTCAAGTATTTTGAAGGTTTTCTGGTTCCCGCCCCACGATATGATGAATTCCTGACCAGGCGCTCCCTTGATTATTAGGTGTGCTGGCTCGACCTGCTTTGCTGGCGTGATCACGTATTGTTTCCCTGTGTTAATGCTTACTTCCTTTGTTAGAGTTGATGCTTTTCTGAGTGCTTCAGCGTCACCCACGTCTAGCGTGGGTATTTTAAGGTATTCTATGGTGATGGAGTACTTCCCTGGTGGTGCGTAGTATGTTGCTTCGTTCCCTGGCCCTAACTCCTTGCTTATTGGGGTGCCTCCTTCCCAGTTGATGGTGTACTTCACGGGCGCTTCAGCGTCGTTCCTTACTACTAGCATGCCGTACAGTTCGTCAAGGGGCTTCAGACGCATGGTTGCCTCGCTACTGCTTTCGACCTTAATTGTTGATTCCATCGGCTTAGGTGTTGTGAGGACCTTCGAGGCCACGTCACTCGGTAGTGACGGGGTGCATTTCAGCGTGTATTCGCCTGGCAGTGCAGAGAGCCTCAGTACTTGGCCTGGACTCACGACCCTTGACACGTTCCCGTCGAACCAGGTAATCACGCATGAGTACTTCAGAACCTTAACGCTTGATGCGTCGAGAGCGACCGCACCTACGGACTTCAGGAAGTCGTCGGTTGATGGGAGCTTATCCACTATGACGTGCCCTGCCTTAACGTCATACTCCCTAGTCACGGTTAGGTCGGCTAACCACTTAGTAGACCCTATTAAGTTGCTTGCCTCCTCCAGCTTCTCGGCGGGCCTGAATGATGCTTTATGGGTACCTTCTGCCACGTACAGTCTCAAGCCTCCCTTAACTCTGAGGTATTCCTCACCATTTATGCGTGCCTTAACCGCCGTGTTGCTGGGGAGGAGGATCAGCAAGCCGTACTTGACTGGCTTCACTATCCTCACATCATGGCTAACCACGAGTAGGTTGCCGTTCGAGAGCTCGGTAATGACCGTACGGAACACGCTTGACCCTAACACCTGGTACTCGGTGAGCGTTCCTTTGCTCGGCGAGTACTTGAGTAGCTGACCGGAATTCACCATGCTGATTAAGTACGCGCTTCCGTCGCTCCCGACGCCCACTACCCTGCTTGCCGGGACTCCCTCCCTAGTTACCTGCCCGTCCGCCGTTATGCGGAGTAAGCTGCCCTTGCTCGTAGATACGTAAGCTACCTTAAGCGACTTATCCACAAACACCCCCGTAGGTATTCCCTTCAGCAGCAAGTACTTACTCTGCCCGCTCCTCACGTCGATCAATGAGATTGCTGAGCCGCCATCGTATAGGAGCAGTAACCCGTCAGATACCCACCTGTAGAAGTAACTGTAGCTCTTCAGAGGGTATCTCAGAACCTCCTTACCGGTCGGTGAGTAGATCACCGCCTCTATAATCTCTCCCTGTCCCACCCCACACACTAAGTAACCTGTGACCGGGTCGAGTTCTGGCTCCTCAATCACGTAACTTCCGCCTAACTCCCTCGACCACTTGGCGTTGCCGTCAAGGCCGAGGACCTTGATCCAGCCGTATCCAGTCACAGCGACCGCATCGCCGCTGACATCAATGTCGCTGATCGACCTAAGTCCCGTGAGTGCGAGGACGGGTTTTAGGGAGTTACCCTCGACCCTATACACATTAATCGTGCCGTAAAGACCGTAGGTTACGAGTAAGTTCCCATGCGCCGCGATTCCATAGATGGGTGCGGGGCTTAGGGCCTTCTGCGTAAGTACGGTCCCGGACTTAACGTCGATGACAGCCACGCTCCCGCCATCAAGTAGTAGGTACAGGTACTTGCTGGTTAGCACGTAATCCTTGATCACGTGCCCACCGATGCTCGGCGACGCTAGACTTAGTGAGGGTGGGGACTCACTAACGCTTACGAACTCACCGCCGTACGCACCAGCAACGAATAGCGTGCTGTCATTAACCCAAGCCATGATCTGGAGGCGGCCATCAACGTAGTTCTGGGAGAGGAGCTTCAGCCCTGCGTCATACACGCGCGTCTCCCCGTGACTGAAGTACCCCGTGTAGACCGCTAAGTAATTGCTTGAGGGTGACCAAGACATCATGGAGTAGTAGATGTAGCTGATGACTGGCAGGTCCTCCCTAGCAACCAGTTTTAATGCTGGGGTGTAGACTGCTAGGGTTCTGTTATCATACATCACCGCTACGAGGCCCTTACGGGATACTGAGACCTCATGTATGGAGGTATTCACATCAACGCTCTTGATTATGTCGCCGTTCAGCCTCCTAGTCACGAGCCTATACTCCCCGTGCCCCAGCCATAAGCCGTACGCTACGACGTTAGCGTACCTGCTTAGGCTCAAGGAACTTACATGGCCCTTAACAGAGACCACGCCTTTAAGGGAGGCGTTCCCGTCGTAAACCTTGATGATGTCACCTTCGAAGGCATCGTAGATCGCTGCGAAGTACCCTCCATCCCCGGGGATTAATTCCCTCACGGGGTACTTGCTGGGTTCCGTGCGGGCTATTTCGGCCCCCGTGTATTGGTTCAGGATTACGATCGTGTAGAGCGTCATGTAGCGGTACACTGTTGAGGACCCGGCAACGACCCTGCCCTCATAGGTTATCGGCACCACGATCTTGTCCGAACCTACCAGCCAGAGCGGGAGGGACTCTGGGTCACTCACGTTGAATGTCCTGTCCCACAGCTTAGTTCCATTCACGTCGTACATCCTTAACCGTGCTTGGTGCTTAAGGATACTATAGTTCATTCTAGTACCCACGACCAGCACTAAGTTATCGTCACGTGATAGCTGAGGTGTCTCACTTATGGTGTTGCCTGGGCTGTAGTTGAACTTATGCATTATATTCCCGTTTATATCGTAGATCCTTACCTGCGGTCTGTAGCCGGATGACCCCATTTTCCTGATCACGTACCTATTCACGAGGACCGCCCTACCTTGAGGTGCGTAGCTTATGCGCAGTAACCCCACTAACTCCTCATCCGTGGACCACGGTAGCGTGCCGTCCGTGTAGTTTATGTATACGACACCATCCCACCCAACTAAGAGAATAGACTTCAGTTCATCAACCACCCTGCCGTCCACGAAACCCCCATCCACGAAGTCACGGTATATCTCCCCGCCGTTCGACCTGCAGAGTATTACCTCCCCCCTACCACTGCTGTAGGGAACCACGATCAGTAGCTTCCCTCCATCACTACTCCAGACAGGTACCGCGTCGATCCCCTCATACTCCTTAATCCAGAGCGGAGACCCGCCCTCCGTGCTGAACACGTAGACCTTACCCCACATCGACGCAACAGCTATTAAGTTGCCGTCGGGTGAGACCGAGAACCCGTACACGTCCCCATAACGCCCTAACGACACGTTAGCTACCTGCACCCCATCCAACCCGAACTTACCGACGGCGTCCTCGGAAGCAACCCACAGGTACTTACCGCTAGGATCCCACTGAGCCCGCACGGGGAAAGTATCCGTACGGATCTCAGTCACCTTACTCAGGTTCCTGCTGAACACCAGCACTTTCTTGAATCCTGGGACCGCCACGTAGGATCCGTCAGGACTCCAGAGGGGCTTCCCGTATGCGTGGTGGGTCTCCACGCTCCCCACAATATTCCCTTCACGATCATATAGCACTAACTTGTCATACTTTGTCACAGCCAGTAACTCGGTCTTAGGATCCCACGTAACCCCGGAGCCTCCCTTATCACTCCAGAGTAGGTTGCCATTGCTTGCGTTGAACACGTAGAGGTAATCGCCCACCACAGCAACGAGTGACGCGTCCTTCGATGCGTCAATGTCGCGGACATCCCACGCTATAGGCCTTTCCCAGACCACGCCACTGGAGTAGGTCACGTAGAGCAGGTGGTCGTAGAGGGCCCCGTTGCCGTGAGACTTACGGGTAAGTAGCGCAACGTGGTACTCGTCAGCTATGCTCGGCGCTTGCGGCTCGGCATAATCCCCTGTTACTGGCTTGTAAGTACTTAAGGTTGTTTTGAGGTTACTGAGGACCCAAATACCTGATGTAGTCACGACTAATGCCCCATCGCCGCTTGGGTAGATCCCTAGTGGAGTGCCGTTAATAGTGGCGATGCCTGTCACAGGGGTTAGGTTCGGGCCAAGCAACAGTAGGGCGTGATCAGTCCTAGCTGATAAGGCGTACATGGCGCCCTTCAGAATGATTGCCGCCTCATTACTTCTTAACCACGTCATGTTTACTGGCCGCATCATCAGGTACCTGGAGTACCTCACCTCGCCGTCCTTGAGGTTCAGCACAGCTACCCTCTCACGTCCTCCGATGAGGATTTCCGCGTCATCATGCCCCCACGCTATTGTTTGAGGCGTTAAGCCGACGTAGTACGTCCTGACCTTACCGTCGGGTAGGTCTATTAGCTTGAGGACGCCGTGCGCATCGCTTAAAGCCAGCACGTCCCTAGAATCGTTCCATGAGACCGCGTAAACCTCCTTAAACGTCTGGAGGAGCTTTAGCGACCCTTCCTTGAAGGAGTAAAGCACTACTCTGTTACTGTAGTCCTTTATTACGAGATAGTTGCCTGAAGGCGACCACTCGATATTAGTTGCTAGTGCGTTGATGCTTACGTTAACCACTAACTCGCCGCTGGGGCCATAAATAATCATTCTTGACGTAATTGACCCTGACCGAACAACCATGAACGTCAATGCTGTGAAGCCCTTCGAGGAGAGGTCCATGGCGAGGGGACGGGAGTACCCTAGCTTACGGAACCACCTTAACGAGCTGTCAAGCGAGTAGGCCTCAACCCCGTAGGGAGTGACGAGCACGTACTCCCCTGCCTTCCCGTTCACCGAGACCTTACTTACCTCCTCCTTCAGTAACGCGGTTACGTTAGTCGGGTCCTCAGCGCTGACCAAGTATGCTCCTTCAGGAGTGCCCACCACTAACGCCTTTATCAATGGGTCGTAGTCCACATCAAACACGGGCCCCTTAACTAGTACCCCCTTAACCCACGTCGGTGAGGTGGTGACTGCTTCATCACCACTTGAACCTGCCGTTACTGAGGTCGCGTTTGGAGGGAGTAGTGATATTATTAGGGTGGTTAGGGCAAGTAGCGCGAGTAGCTTATGAAGTCGCCTGCCCAACAGTAGTACCCCAAGCGGGGTTCCTCAATGAAATGTATTAAGAGGTGGTTTTGACGTTAAACATCAATTCCCTGCTTAGAAGTGCTTCCATATCGCCTCATGTGCCCTCTCTATTGCCTCCTCTATCCCCTCAAACTTCCTGTACACTAGTAGCTTCAGCCTGTCCGCCATGAAGAACCATGCGAAGGCGTACCCCCATATCAGGGCGACGAAGAACGGTGATAGCGGGTACACTAGGCCCGCACCTATGAGCGCTATTATCGTTGCCGCTATCTTGGTTACTACTGCTGTTATTAGTAGCCATTTTCCAGGCATTATGGACCAGAACGGGCCGCGCGTCCTAGTAACGAATATCGTTAGGTGCCCGGCAACCGCCAACTTAAGGAATACGAACGTCTGAACCATTGCTATCGGTAACGCTAGGTAGGCTAGGCTGAGCCATAGCAGGAAGAAGGAACTACACACGCCTAGGAAGCCCAGTATCGTGGAGAGCACGAGTATTAGCTTAAGGTTCCACCTAGCGGGCTTCTGCGGCACCCTCACGTTGTCGTAGGCTATCGCCAGTATGGGTAGGTCGTTGAGGAGAGCTAGGAGAATGATCATCACTGGGGTTATTGGGTAGAGCTTCAGAAGCATTATCGCGAAGGTGACGAAGAACAGTATCCTTATGGTCTCCGTGATCCTGTAAACTACGTAGCTGTACATCCTCCTGAAGATCTTCCTCGCAGTAAATATCGCGTCCTTAATCACCGAGATACCGGGAGCGAGTAAAGCTATTGAGGCGGCGGCCCTAGCCGCGTCAGCAGCGTTTGACACGGCTATACCTACGTCGGCCTTCTTGAGTGCTGGGGCGTCATTAACGCCGTCACCGGTCATCGCTACGGTGCAGCCAGCTCTCTGGAGCGCCTCGACAATCATGTACTTATGCTCAGGATATACCTGTGCAAACCCGTCGGCCTTCAGCGCCAGCTCAGCCGCCTTTTCAGGCTTCGCCTCCCTCAGCTGATCGATCGTGTATATCCTTGTCCCGATACCCAACATCTTAGCTATCTCTCTAGCGATCGCTACGTGATCGCCTGTGATCATCTTGACCTTAATCCCCTTACTCTTAAGGTACTCTATAGTGTCCCTCGCGTCCTCCCTCGGCGGGTCGAAGAGCGGTATTAGCCCCACGTAAACCCACTTGCCCTTCTCACCGCCCACGGTCCTAGCGACGCCAATCATCCTGTAACCACGCCTAGCGTATTCATCGACCGTCGTTAATACCCTGTGCCTAACGCCTTCCTCAGCCCTAGTGAGGCTCAGGATGACTTGCGGGGCTCCCTTAGCCACCATGAAGCGCTCCCCACCCGGTCCCTCCACTAAGGCCTCGGTACGCTTCCTTACGGGGTCGAAGGGCTTGAACTCGACCTGCTTGTATTGCTTGTACTTCTCCGTTAGTCCGCACTTTTCTAGTGCACCTAGCACTGCTAGGTCTATTGGGTCCTTGTCCTCCTCCCTCGACGCTAGTGCCGCGTACAGTATCACGTCCTCCTTACTGAAGCCCTCACCCACAGGTACTGGGTCCCCTGTCGTCAGTTGGTTTTTAGTTAGTGTTCCTGTTTTGTCTGCGCATAGGACGTCCACACCGGCGAGCTCCTCGACCGCCACTAACTTAGTCACAATCGCTTGCTTCTTAGCCAGCTCGTAAGCACCTATAGCCATCGTTATGGAGAGGACGGCAGGCAACGCAGCAGGTATGGCAGCAACAACAAGGACCAAGGAGAACTTTAGGAGTTCTAGGGCGTTAACGCCCCTCATGATTTCCTCGATGGCCATCGCGGCTACTAGGATTATAGTCACTATTATTAGGTAGTTGCCTATGTTGACAACGAGCTTCTGATACTTGCTCACGGTCTTCGCTTTCTGAACAAGCTCCACGGTTTTGCCGAAGAAGGTCTTCAGGCCTGTAGCGATTACCACGCCCGTCATTTCGCCGCGCTTTATTATGGAGCCTGAATACGCCACATCACCAACCTTCTTCTCGACAGGTAATGACTCACCAGTCAGTATGGACTCATCCGCCATGAGGTATTCTCCCTCAACGAGCTTGAGGTCAGCAGGGACTATGTCGCCTAACCTAACCCTCACAACGTCTCCTGGTACTAGTTCTCTTGCTGGTATGACTACCCACTTACCGTCCCTCAGAACCCTAGCGGTTAACGATAACCTCTTCTTGAGGTACTCGATGATGTTCTCCGCCTTATGCTCCTCCCAGAAACCAACTATGCTGTTCGTGAGGAGGAGCGCGAGTATTATGTAGAAGTCAACCCAGTGATGGATTATGAAGGAGATCGCGGCGGCTGCCTCAATCATCCATGGTATGGGGCCCCAGAAGTAGCTCAGGAACTTAATTACTGGGTGAACCTTCTTCTCAGGAATCTCATTAGGCCCAACAACACCTAACCTACGCCTAGCCTCCTCAGAACTCAACCCGTGTTTCAGTGAGGTTCTTAACCTACGCAGTACCTCCTCAACACTTAACTTTCTTGCCTCGTCAGCCTTAATGTAAAGGGTTTCTGCCTCACGTGGCTCCTTGCTCGTGGCTGTAGATCGCCTCCACCACTTTAAGTAGTATAAGCAGTATAAACGAATTTCGCCGTATACGGTATTGAATAAATTATTATTAAACATTTTACGTATTCTACTGAATAAAATATCAGCAAGAAAGCTACATAGTAGAACCCCTAAGCAACAGGTTCCGATTCTGTTTACACGGCGTATACGAGGAGAACGTTAAGTGCCGTCATTGGTGTTAGTGAGTTTAAGGAGGAGCTCAGGGAATGCCTAGCGCTTCGGAAATCGTTAGGAAAGACCACTTGAGGGACTTAAGAAGTTCTAAGGAAAAACACACCAAAACGGTTCAGGCTTACGGGTTAAGGGAATTTGTTTAAGGCCCTTAAGGTTATCCCGGGGGATGAGTAGGAGACATGGAGGTTTTGTGTGGAGGGGAAAATCTTCCTTTATTTTACCTTGGTGCGTTGACTGCCCTCTCGAGTAAGTCTTCCCAGACGGCGTCCACGTACTCCTGCAGTTTCTTCACTAGCTCCCTGTTCTCGGGCTTCAGTAGGTGCCTGAACCTGCCCTGCACCTCTAGGAACTTCTCGATTGGCTGCTTAAGTTCTGGCTTCCTAGCTATCTGTAGTGACCTTGCAGTTAGGAAGTAGCCCTTACCCAGTACGTACTCCCATAGCGGGAAGTAGCAGGTGTCGACCGCACGCCTCGTTACCTCGATCGATAGTGACGTGTCGAACCTCCATCCCCTGTTGCACGAGCTTATTACGTGGATGAATGACGGGCCGTTCACCTCTAAGCCCTTCCTGAATTTCTGCACCGCGTCAGCCCAGAAGGCGGGGGACGCTGTCGCCACGTACGGTATGCGGTGCGCCACCATTATGTCGGCTATGGGTTTCTTCTGCTGCGTCTTGCCGGGAATCACCTTACCTACGGGACTCGTGGTCGTCCATGCGAAGGGCGGTGTGCCTCCTGAGCGCTGAATGCCTGTGTTCATGTATGCTTCATTGTCGTACAGCACGTACATTATGTCGTGGCCTCTCTCAGCCATGCCGCTGAGTGCCTGGAACCCTATGTCGAAGGTGCCTCCGTCACCACCTATCGCAACCACGTCAACATGGTCGTAAGGTAACCTACCTGACTTCTTCAGCGCCTTAATCGCTGCCTCAACACCTGAGGCGGCGCTGGCTGCGTTCTCGAAGGCAACGTGGAGCCATGGGACAGCCCAGCTCGTGTATGGGAATATCGTTGTCGCTACCTCAAGGCAGCCTGTGGCGTTGACTACTATTGTTGGCCCCCTGATAGCGAAGCTCAATAGCTTAACCACTACCGGCGCGGCGCACCCGGCACATAGTCTATGGCCGGGTAGGAGCATGGACTGCTTCTCCTCAGCCAGCTTCCTCGGGTTAAGTATTAATGGTGACTCGTACTTCCTCCCAGGCTCGAATATGAGGAGCCTGTATGGGTTTTGAGCCTTACCCTCGGACATACATGATCACCTCCTTACTCCCTAACACCTAGGAGCTTGAGCGGTTCCTTAACCTCGCCCTCCTCTTTAACCTTGATTAGTTCCTCGAACATCCTCCTCACCAGTGACGGTGGGACGTCCCTGCCTCCTAGACCGTACACGTAGTTCACTAGGAGTGGGCGTTCCTTAAGCCCGTAGAGAGCTGCCGAGATGTCTAGGTATGACGGGCCGAAGGAACCGAAGCTCAGCGCGCGGTCCATCACACCCACGACCTTAGCTCCCTTAATGGCATTAGCGACCTCCTCAAACGGGAATGGCCTGTAGAGCCTTATCCTCAGCACACCTACCTTCACTCCTTCCTTCCTTAACTGCCTAGCCACGTGCCTCACGGTCCCTGCAGTGCTTCCGAGCACCGTGACTATGATGTCGGCGTCCTCAACGCCCCACGCGTCTATGACTCCATCGCCGTACCTCCTGCCGGTTAGCTCATACCACTCCTCATTAACCCTCTTAACGACCTCCTTAGCCTTCTCAAGAGCCTTAATCTGAGGCACCTTGTGCTCGAAGTAGTAGTCGTAGAGGTCTAGCGGGCCGAAGGACAGCGGATTAGCGGGGTCTAGCTTGACCTCAACCTCCTTCCCTAGGTAGTCCACATAAGTCTTCCCCGTGACCTTCCTGTAACCCCCTAGGAACTTATGCACCTCCTCCTCAGGCAGCATGTATATGTCCTCTAAGGTGTGGCTGAGCACGAAGCCATCCAAGTTCACCGCCACCGGGAGAAGCACCTCGGGGTCCTCAGCTATCTTGAATGCCTGTATGGTGGTGTCGTAGGCTTCCTGAGTGTTCTCCACGAACAGCTGGACCCAGGAAGCGTCCCTCATACCCATAGCGTCACTATGGTCGCAGTGAATGTTTATGGGTGCTGAGAGCGCCCTATTGGCTACCGCGAGAACTATCGGTAGCCTTAGGGAGGACGCTATGTAGAGTATCTCCCACATCAGGGCGAGGCCCTGTGACGCGGTTGCGGTGAACGCCCTGGCGCCTGCAGCGGCCGCGCCGACGACGGCGCTCATGGCTGAGTGCTCGGACTCTACAGGAACGAACTCTGTGTGAACCTCGCCGTCAGCAACGAACTCACTGAACTTCTCCACAATGATTGTCTGCGGGGTTATTGGGTAAGCAGCAACCACATCCACTAGGGAGTGCTTGGCCGCGTAAGCAACCGCTTCATCACCGTTCACAGCCATCCTGACCTGCTTCTCGAGAGGTATTTTCGGGACCTTACCTCCTGACACGCGCGACCACCCCCACCTCAAGCCTTCTTGGTTTCGGGAACCATCGTTATTGCGTTCACGGGGCACTCGTGAGCGCAGATCCCGCATCCCTTGCAGTACTCGTAATTAACACTGACTCTCTCACCATCCCACAGGACCGCGAAGTCAGGGCAGTAGAGCCAGCAGTTCATGCACTTAATGCACTTGCTCTGATCTATGACGGGCCTGAAAGCCCTCCACGACCCTGTCTTGTACTCTAGGGAGAGCTTATAGGGTAGGGCGGATAGGGGTAGGTCCTTCCACCCGCGGGGCTCCTTCTTAGCTTCCGCCATGCGTACCACCTCACACCTCCCTCGTGGACTCGTAAGCCTTACGGATTAACTCCGCGTTAGCCTCACCCACCTTACCCGGGAACCTAGCCTTAACGGCCCTCTCTAAGTTCTCCATACTCGCTAGCGGGTGAGCCTTAAGTAAGGCACCGATCATCGCCGTATTCGTTATGGGTCTCTTAAGGATCTCCAACGCAAGCTTAGTTGCGGGCACGGCGAACACCCTATACTCACCCTTACCAACCCCTAAAGCCTCATACAGCTCCTCAGCACCCCCATCGAAGTTAACGATGATCGAGCCACCCTTCTTAAGCCCCTCAACCACGTTAACAGTGGCGAGCAAGGTCGGGTCAAGAACCACGACAGCGTCAGGCTCGTAAACCATGCTGTGAATCTCTATGGGCTCATCACTAATCCTCGTGAAAGCAAGGACCGGCGCCCCAGCCCTCTCAGGACCGAAGGCCGGGAACGACTGCACGTGCTTCCCATCAAGCATCGCGGCAGTCGCCAGCAGGTTGGCAGCGGTCCACGCACCCTGCCCACCACGCCCATGCCAGCGAACCTCAAACATACCGTAAATCACCACTTAATACTGGGGGAAAACAAAATAAGTATCACCCAACACCACAGCTACCCAAACACGGCAACCAAGGTAATAACCCCGTAACACACAAAGCAAAACCACACACAAGAAACTGGACAATCAAGTAAACAAAAACACAACAATTTACCAACTAGAAACACGAAACAAAGGAAAATAAAAGAAGGAAAACCACAACATAGATTCCTGGGGAGGAGTGTGGCGATCACAGAAACCACATCAAGGAAACGGTGACAACGTCAATGAAGGAAGAAGAACTAATGAGGAAAGCCGAGAGGTTTAAGTCCCTAATAGCGTCACCCTACCACCCATACTTCCCCGACATACTCGACATCATAGCAGACGATCTACCCCCACTAAGGATAAACAGAATAGCGGACAAGATCGATATAACACCAAACATGGTCGCAAGGTACGTAAGATGGATAAAGGAATACGGACACCTAACCATAAGGTACTACCCATCAGCCCTAGGCCTAGGAGTAATAGCCGCCCTACTAAAACACAGCAAGATAAAGCCACCCAAACCACACTGGCTCTACAGCGCCACGGAAACCTTCGAAGGCATCATAATATCCTACAGATACCCATTCATATTCGGCCACGAATTCATAACGGACGAGCTACGCAAGTATGTGGAGTGGATACGCGTATACCCATACACGATAAT
>WAOL01000081.1 GCA_015521295.1 Desulfurococcales archaeon | reverse complement strand
GCGTTATCTTCTTCCTCAACTGAGCGTACGGGTTATGGTAAGCATTCTCATGCATCATCACTGCCCAGTGAGCCATCTCCTCACGCGTGACGCCGTGTTTATCCATGTAGTACCGCATCACTAGGGCGTTTAGGCCGGCAAAGCTTATACCGTAGATGAGTTCATAGTCCGCGTCAGCAGCGTATGCTAAGCCACGAGCGGTGTCAGGAGTGGGGCGCTCATGAAGCTTCTCTATACCCACTACCAAAACCTTATCGAATAAACCAGAGGATACTAGGGAGTAACCAGCCAGTAATGCGGCTCCTCCAGAACCGCACGCTCCCTCCGCCTTAAAGCCACTGACCCCCCTTAACCCTGTATGGTCAGCTATTAGGGCTGCGAGGTTTTCTTGCTCTACTAAGCTACTAAGCATATTCCCGACGACAATCGCTTCGGGCTTCTCGTTGCCAGCGTCCTCCATCGCCTTTACTACGGCCTCCGCGGCTAGATCCCTTAACGCAATATCCACTCTCTTACCTACCTCAGTTAAGCCCACACCAACTATGAAGACGTTGCGCAAGACACGCACCTCCTACTTAGACTTACACCTCATAACAACTACGTAGACTCCCCCACCCGTAGCTTCGCCTATAAACAGCATTTTAGTCTTCCCTATACTACAACACTTCTCTAAACCTTTAACTAAGGAAAGAGCTGCAGCAATGCGTCCCTTAAAACCTGCCTTCAAAACCTCCCTAACGGGGCTTAGGTCGGCTGACTTGAGTTTAAGGGATGCTATGGTCTTCTCAAGAATCTTAGGCTTACTCATGTACCCGCTAACAACTTTGATGCTGGACATCTTGCTTCGACCCCTGAATAACTTCTTAATTATCCTTGGGAGGTTGGATAGGGTTATCTCTGAGAGAAGGTCTGAAAGGGCCCTTTCATCGGTGAGGGACGTCCTCATGAAGCCCATGAATTCTTTACGCACTTCATGTTTCAGGACATCAACCTTACCTTTCTTATGGAATTCTATAGCAACTGAGGCCGCAGGCGGTTCTCCCCTAACGACGACCATTACTGAAGGAACGCTTCGGATCGCCTGCTCTATACCGTCATCAAGGGAGTGAAGCACAGTTACCTTAAGCCCGCCCATACCCAGTAGCTCGGGGACGACGTGGAAGTCTGGTAGGTGGTTGTTAGTGTCCGCCACGAAGATTAAATGAGTATTGGGAGTTAAGTTAACCCTGCTAAGGACCTCGTAAGCCATAGTAATTTCATCCTCATCTATTGCGGGGGACGGCACCCTCTTGCCATTGACCTCGGTAGTATTGGAGGGTGTGTACGTCGCCCAGTCCCTGATTGATGCCATGTATCCCAAACCTAAGTCGAATATGGGAGCCCCCTTTTTATTGTTTAGGTTTTTGTTGAAGGTCAGTATAAACAGTTGTCTATATTCTCTACTCAAGCAGAGCAGATAACTAAGTTGTTAGTAGGATATACTTAAGAGTAATTAGCGTAACGGTCATGCTTTTAACGAAACACTTTACTCAGAGTACAGGTAGGGTCGGTCATTGAGTAGAGTAAAGTACTCAAAGCGACTGACGGTGATGGGCATTGTTATAGGTATAATTGCATATGCCATAATATTTCTCTACATATACAAGGGACACTTCCTGAGATTCTTCTATATAGTGTCCAGAGGAGACGTTGAAGATGCGGCAATTGCTTACGTAGCTAGGGTTGCTGCAATAACGTGTCATGCCCTAACGTGGTGGATAATAATTAGAACTTTCAGGAAGGTCAATCCCCTGAAGATACTCGAGATAACCTTTGCTGCAATATTCGTTGAGTTCATAGTACCTGTCGGCGGCGCAACAGAAGTCGCTAAGCTATTCCTCGTACTTAAGCTAGGATCACTAGATAGAGAAGAAGGTATAGCGTCCATACTAATGCATAGGCTCGTTGCTTCCCTAACAATCTTCGTGACGACCCTCATATCCCTTATACTGATTAGTGCCCCGCCAATACTCTTCATAGTCTTAGGCCTCCCAGCCTTAGCACTTCTCCTCATTAACATGGGAGTCTACGTATTGCCTAAATCAAAGAAGGTTGAGCACCTTGCTGATAGGTTCTTCTCTAGGTTTGGTATTAGCGTCACGGGTTTTGCCGAGAACTATAAGTTATGTATGGCGAAGATAAAGAGGTATAAAAAGTTCCTCGTATTGGCTACCCTAATGGCTTTTGGTGAGAGGTTCTCTAACGCTGTGTTCGGGATGTCCGTAGCGGGGATTGCAGGCACTCACTTAAGCATACCGCAGGCTTTTCTAACGTTTGACTCGCTCTACACGATAATCTGGTTGTTGCCGGCCATAACGCCCGGAGGTATCGGGATATTCGAGTTCATTCAGATGCTCCTCTTAAGCTACATAGGTGTTGGGGTACAGGAGGCGGCGACAATGAGCATAGTGTCGAGGATATACTACGTTGTCGGCGAGTACCCGTTATTCATAGCGTCAGTAGCGGCTCTAGGGTACAGCGTTAAGTCCTTCATACGTCAAGCCTTCAGCGGCAGCAACAATCAACAAAACACGGCACCACAGTCTAGTACGTAGCTTAGTGTGAGGTACCGCATTGTCCTTATTAGGGCGCTTGACCAGGTTCTTTAGGTGCGTTAAAGGTTGGCTGTGAACAAGGAGGAAATACGGAAAAGGGTCATAGAGGCCTTGAAGCAGGTTTACGACCCAGAAATACCGATCAACGTGTGGGATCTAGGGTTAATTTACGGTGTTAACGTTACCGATGATGGAGTCGTGAATATTAAGATGACGCTCACAGCGCCTGGTTGTCCCCTTGCAAACATGATAGCTTACAGGGTTTACTTAGCGGTCCAAAGTGTTGAAGGCGTTAAGGACGTGAATGTGGACGTGGTGCTTGATCCTCCCTGGGATCCAACTAAGATGACACCTGAAGGGCGCCGGAAGTTTAAGGAGTTAATGGGATATGACATTGTTGAAACGTATGAGAGTAGCAGGAGGGGAGGAAGTTGAGTCCTGTTGAAGAACATAGGAAAGCCGCAGAAAGCTTGGTGGTCCGCTTTTGTGCTGTCGTAACCAGCGACGCTGTTTACGAGGGGCGGCGACGAGATGAGGTAACGCCGCTCGTGGCTTCCTTAGTGACTGACTCTGGACATATACTTGTTAATGCTGTCATCGCTCCGAACAAGCGTGAGGAGATAAGGAAAGCTATCACTGTGGCAGCAAAGGAATGCGACGTGGTCATAGTCACCGGAGGTACGGGGATAAGCCGGAAGGACCTGTCTGTGGATGTCGTGAAGGAATTATGTGTTAAGGACTTACCCGGATTTGGAGAGCTCTTCAGGTACTTAACGTTCGCAAGGCATGGTACAGCAGCAATAGCTACTCGCGCGTTCGCCTGTGTTACTGACTCTGCATTGATCTTCGTTACGCCGGGTTCCAAGGACGCTGTTAGGATGGCGCTTAACGAGTTAATTCTGCCTGAGGTCAAGCACCTCGTGTACGAGACCAGGAAGCACTAGCAATCTGCGACGTAGTTAATTATTTTCCCTAACCACAGCATATTCTCGGAGGAGTTAGTCTTGAGTGTCGGGTTGAAAGCGTACATTTCAGTTGATCTTGAAGGCATTCCGGGCGTTGCAGGCCTACTGCAGCTAATCCCCGGCCAGCCTCTTTACGGGGAGGCTAGAAGGTTAATTACTTTAATCGTAGACTCGGTTGCTGAGGAACTCTATAAGTGTGGGTTCGAGCACATAGTCATAGCCGATAGTCACGGGTACATGACTAACGTCATCTACACGGAACTCAAAACCAGCGCTTGGCTCCTCCAAGGATTCCCAAGACCTTTCTCAATGGTGCATGGTTTAGAGAAGGAGAAGTACGATGCCGCCCTCTTCATTGGTTACCATGCCCCAGCAGGTTCAAGCGAAGCGTACCTCAGCCACACGATGAGTTCATCCACTATTCAGAGGGTCTATGTAAATGGGGAGCTGGCGAGTGAGTATTATCTCAATGCTCTGTATGCGGGCGAGTACGGCGTGCCCGTAGTGATGGTTGCTGGCGACGAGGCGTTAAGGGAGCACGTGAAGAAGCACACACCATGGGCAGTGTTCATTCCACTGAAAAAAGGTGTGGCGTGGTCAGCCTCCCTTAACCCACCGCTACGTGAGATAGTGCAGAAGCTTAAGGAGAGTGTGAAGGAGGCGTGGAACGTCCTAAAATCCGGTAAGGCACGTCCGCTTAAACTTGCTAACGGCGCAGAAGTGTTGGTTGAGGTTAAGAGGGAGATTGTGGCTGAGCTCGCGAGCCTCATCCCAGGTGCTGAACGCGTTGACGCGTTCACCGTTAAGTTCAAGGCTAAGGACGCTGTTGATGTGCTTAGGTTTGTGGAGCTTGTGACTTTCTTGGGTGCGGCTGCTAAGGTGTTACTACCGAGGTAGCCTTTACTCCTCTTCCTCCTCTTCACCGCCAACCTCTTTTGACTCAGTACTATACCTTTTCATGAAGTCCATTAGATCATCCTCTAGCACTGTTGGGTACATTATTAGAAGCGCGTCCCCTGGTTCAGCGATGAGCTTACTGATGTTATATGGTGTGATAGCTATCCAGTCACCCTGCTTCTTGACGGCCAAGACAGTCGCTCCCAGCTCCTCAAGCTCGTCGGCTAGCCTGGCAATATTCACTTTTAACGCAACGTAGAATAGTCGAACCTTTTCACCTGATCCCTCAACCATACGTGAAAGTACTTCCTTGTACTCGTCCTTCGCGGGAAGCGTTAACGCGTATGCGAACGCGTCCGTAACGTCCTCAAGCCTAGTTACTAGCGTAAGGAGTGAGAACTTGTCCTTGGAGTCGAGGTTGTTGGAGTCCATGATCATTTCCGAGACCTTCAGCCTTAGCTTGTCGAAGAACATTTCTATCTCCATGACTTCTTCAATCATTTCAGGATCCTGTGCTTTGAGTTGATAGTGGGCCAGGTCATTGAGCAGGTTTACTATGTCCACCATGGAGTCTATGTGACCCATAATTACCTCTATTCCTGGCGGTGGCTCCATACCCGTTATTTCCTCCAACCCTATGGACCTCAGCAAGTCATTCACGTTCTCCTTCACGCCCGAAAAGTAAACCACGTCGCCTGGACGCACGACCTCATCCTCATCGGGGATCAGGATCCATGCCGACTCCCTTAGTATAGCTATTGGCTCAACAGCGTATTCCTCTTGAATCCATCCCATAGTCTTGCCTGCCAACCTATTCCCGGGTACCTTCGCTCTGATCACGTCGCTTAAGAAAACGTAGTACCGATAGAGCTCGTTACTTGGTCTGTAACCCATTAACGTTAGGAATGCTAGGTCCTTGAATGCATCCGTTATCTTGTCTACCCCTAAGACATAGATGTAGAGCGGGAGTGAGCCCATAGCTTTGCTTATGTTGTGTCCCACAGTTAGTGAGGCGTGGATGAGTAACTGGTAAGCGGTGTTGTCGATCGCATTCTCGAGCTCGATAATGTGCCTAGCTACGGTCTCTTCTCCTGAAAGGTAGGAATACGTACCAAGCTCAATTATGGTTTTCAGGTAGAGGTTCAGCGCGTGTAAGGCGTCGGTGACGGTTATAGGTTCGTATCTTACAGGTTCGTGTTTTAGGTGTAGTCTCTTATGTAGGTCCTCGTCTTTACTGGACCATCTACTCATCCTGCCCTTCCAAACCTCCTTCAACCTAAGTGTCTCTGCAGAATTTAAAGTATTGCTAGCTCCACGTTACCTCAGAATGCTTGTCGAGCCTAGGAGCTCGTCACGTAGGTTTGTCTTGAATATGAAAATACTGAGTGCCTTAGAAGCGATCCTCGACTTACCCACGAATAGGTATGCTTGACTGTCCTTGATGTTTAAACCTACGAGGACATGCACTGGTTGCCACGTGGTTGGCGGTATTGGCTTATCTAGGCATAGTCCCCTCAGTATGTCCCTGAGTATTCCTAGGTTCACGTGGAGAATACGTTCCCGCACCCTAACGCTCGGATCCGTGAAGGGGAATCGAAGGATGTTTCTCTGCTGACGGGGCTCCACATACTCCTCGGGGATGTTCTCCTCCAGCAACTTGAGTGCTGTTGAGGGGTTAGAGAGGGCACTCCACACCCTTGATGCGTCGGAAAGTAGCCCTGACATGCCTTGCTCGACACGTTCAATTATTCTTGCCCTGAACGAGGGTTCCCCCGCGACCTGAACGTTCCTAGGTAACCTCCTAATGAGGAGGAACCTGGCGACGCTGGAATTAAGTTTGGGGGCAATGTAGCAATCAATAAGGTACTTATCCCTTCGCCCCCTGCATCCACCGAACTCAGCTATTGCGGCTGGCAACCAAACGAAAGCTAACCTGCGTTGATCATCAGTACTGTCCGGCTCAGCCCATATGAACGTCGTTGACACCGTTGAGAGGATTTCTTCAGCTCTTATTAAGGTATTTATGGGAGAGTTAACTGTTTTATTTTTCTTCATGACACGTAGGGTGGCGAGGTAGCGGAAACTATGGAAGAGGAAAGGGTGCTCCTCCCTGAGCGGCAATATCGCCTGATTAAGGCGTTAGTGAACATGGGAAGAAGAGCTGAAGCCTCACGACTTGCAGAAGCTGTTGGCAGGAGGCAAAGTGACATAATGAGAGACCTAGTCGAGCTTGAGTCTAAAAACTTAGTTAAGGTTTTCCGGGTTAAGATCTGGCATGTGTGTCTCTCACCCGACGGTAGAAGGTATTTAAAGGAAGGGTTACCAGAGGAGAGGCTACTCAAAATCGTTGAGGCGCAGAAAGAGTTCCCGTCAGTTAAGGAGCTAGCTAAGGCTTGTGGTTTGAGCAGGAATGAGTTCGCGGCGGCTTTCGGCAGGCTCAGGAAGTACGGTGTGGTTAAGGTTGTTTCTGGTAAGGTGATTTACTCTGGTGACGGTGTTGAGAAGTTACTAAGCGACATAAGGAGAACAAGGGAGCTACTGGAGAATATCTCAGAGTGCATTCATGTGCGTGAGTTACCTGAATGGGTGGCAGAGCTCAAGCGGCGTGGTATGATTGAGGTTGCCGAGAGTAGGGTCATAGAGGTTGAGGCTACGGAAACCCTTAGGGAATTACTGGAGGCAGGAAGGATATCCGAAGCTCCCCTAATAACTAGGATCACGTCAGAGGTCATCGTAAGCGGTAAGTGGAAGGGAGCGGTACTTAAGGAGTTCGACCTCAGCATCGATGTCCCTGTGAAGTACCCCAGTAGGAAGCACCCATACGTTGAGTTCCTCAACCACGTCAGGGAGGTTGTTGAGTCAATGGGGTTCGTCGAAGCTAAGGGACCTCACGTGGAGACCGCCCTCTGGAACTTCGACGTCCTCTTCGTCCCGCAATACCACCCGGCTAGGAGGGAGAGCGATGTTTACTTCGTCGCTGGGGAGACCGTAGGTGTTGCACCCTCTGACGTGCTTGAGAGGACGCGGGAGGTTCATGAGAGGGTATGGAAGTACAGGTGGGATCCTAGGGAAGCTCTGAAGCTTGTTCTGAGGACCCACACAACTCCAGTGTCCATGAGAACCATATACTCTAGGAAGGAGGGAGAGTACAGGGTGTATTCACTAGACCGGGTCTTCAGGCCGGACACACCTGACCCAACCCACCTAATGGAGTTTCATCAGCTCGAAGGCATAATTGTTGGGAAGCACGTGACGTTCAAGCACTTACTGGGGTTCTTCAAGGAATTCGCTAAGAGGTTAGGGTTAGGGGAAGTAAGGTTCAGACCCGCTTACTTCCCGTTCACGGAACCCAGCGTTGAGGGTTACATAAAACACCCCAGGCTTGGGTGGATAGAGGTGTTTCCCGGAGGCATGTTTAGGCCAGAGGTACTCTACGCTGTCGGGCTGAAAGATCATAACGTTGCTGCATGGGGTATAGGCATCGATAGGATAGCGATGATGGTCCTAAACATAAATGACATCCGCGACCTATATACGAATGACGTCGATATAATTAAGTCAACACCGCTCCCGAGGGAGGTGATGCGTTAATGCCAATAGTTGAGGTCTCATTCACAGACCTTCAGAGACTTGCTAGGAGAAGCATCAATAGTGAAGACCTGCTGAAAGCGCTGGAGCTAATGAAAGGTGAGGTGGAGGAGGTTAGCGGTGATAGCATAGTCTTTGAGGCAAGCCATGACAGGCCAGATCTCTTCTCGGCCGAAGGCCTCGGGAGGGCATTACGGTACTTGCTAGGGGTAGAGGAGCCTCTCAGCACTTCCCCCGTGAGTGAGGATACGGCCGAGCTCAGGGTAGTTAATCCCCCAAGGTACAGGCCCTACGCATACATATCTATAGTTAAGGGTGTTGAACTAGACGATGAAGCTATAAGGCAGCTATTCCAGCTTCAAGAGAAACTGCATGCTACGTACTGCCGTGACAGGGCGTTAGTATCCATAGGTCTCTACGACTTGGACAAAGTGAAGCCCCCAATAATCTACACGTCAGTTAGTGATGGCCGTTACGTCCCGCTAGGCTACTCTGAGGAGATGAGCCTCAAGGAAATCCTTGAGAAAACCGAGAAAGGCGTGAAGTACGCCCACCTAGTTAAAGAGGGAGAATACCCACTCCTCACAGACTCCGAAGGTCAGGTGCTGTCATTCCCCCCGATCCTAAATGCGGAGTGGAATAAGGTCACCCCAGAAACCAAGAACGTAATCATAGACGTGACCGGTACGGAACCCCACCTAATGATGCGTGTACTGAACATCGTAACTCACGCAGTCCTTGAAAGGGGCTACGGCAAGGCTCTCATAATGAAGGCGAAGGTGATCGGCGGGGTCCCAGACAACCCCTACCCAACAACCCCTCATCTAGAAGGGAAGTTGTTCAGCGTTCACGTTGAGGATGTAGAGTCCCTTCTCGGTCTACGGGTGAGCACTGAGGACATACCAGTACTGCTGAAGCGCATGGGATACGCAGTTACCTCCATTACCTCAGACGGTGTCAAGGTCTGGGTGCCGCCATACAGAGTTGATGTACATGGTGTCGTAGACATAATTGAGGACCTCGCCATCTCGTATGGATATAACGAGCTCCCCACGGAAACACTGCCTCCAACGCACTTTAGCGGTAGGTCGAGCATAGAACGCCTAACAAGGACTATTAGAGACATAATGGTTGGGCTAGGATTCAATGAGGTTGTGAACTTCATGTTAATAGATCCTGACATCTTGAAGTTAGTCACCGATGAACCCTTCGTCACCGTTGCTAACCCGAAAATGAAAACCTACTCTGCTCTCAGAAACTGCATGCTTGCCTCAATACTGATTGCCGGTAAGGTGAACTCGGAGAAGATGGGTGAGGTTGAGGTCTTCGAGGTAGGGGACTACGTCATCCCTAAGCAACATGATGCCGAGAGCGTACGTGGCATGGCGTTCCTGCTCATGGGCGATAAGTACACGCTCACCGATGGACTGGTAACGGCTAAGTCCGTAGCCCTAACACTAGGGCTAAAGTACAGGTTCGAACCATACGAAGGTAAACCATACATCCGTGGGCGCGCAGCAAAGGTTTTCCTCAACGATGTAGAGGTCGGGCGAGTAGGGGAGGTACACCCAGAGGTCCTGGTGGAGCTAGGGTTAACGAAGCCTGTGGTTGCCGGTGAATTTAACCTAACTAAGATCCTTCGTGAGATCATTGAGCGCAAGTAAAGGCTAGCTGCCCATAAGTTTCTTTTGGAACCTACAGCTTCTGCCTGATGAGCTTCCGGGCTTCAGCAATCACCTCCCTCGCTACCTTAGGCCCGAAGCCCGGTAAGCCCTCTAGTTTTGCGGGATCTACGGCAGCTAGCTCCTCGATGCTTCTGATGCCTGCGTTGTAGAGCGCCCTAGCCCTCACCCTACCGATGCCCTTCACTTTAGTCAGGTCTAGGAGGTCTTCCTTGACGCCGTACCTAATCCTTAGTGAGAGGGTCCGTAAGGCCTTAGCATGATACGTGAGGTTAACTGCCTCACACACCCTTGAGGCAGCGTAAGTTAACCACTCGGCTGTCTCAACAAGTGTTCTCAAGTCACCTGAACCTATGTTGTAGGCCTCAATAATGCGCTCCTCGGGCTCCTCCTCAATCCATGCATTCAGGATCCTGGCAACCTTGTATGCCCTAAGCCACTCAAAGTAGTCAACACCAGTAACTGGTTCAGGTATATGACCGTACTCTACTGCAGCATTCGCTTCCTCCTCAAGCGTCCTGTAACCAACCACCCTAACCCTGCTAAAGTCAGGTGTCATGGCTATCAAAGCAAGATAGTACATTGGGTGGACTACTGGCAACGTCTGCTTGAGGCCGTCAATAATAATTATTGCGGTGATTGGGTCTATGTAGAGCCTACTCACGCAACCCCCTAACCTAGTGGCCCGCAGCTCGGTTCCACTTACGCTGACCATCCCCATCTCTATGAGTCGATCTAGGATGTACTCAACGGAGCTTTCACCGGCCTCCTCACCTAGTTGCCTGTACGCTAGGGTTCTGCTCATGATGTCATGAAGGGACCTAAGGCTTCCGGCATCCCCCGAAGCGATTAGTGCTAGCACATGTATACGCATAGCTCTTTCATTAATCAGTGAGGAGTGAACTACTTCGGGTGTGCCGTTAATGTATCTCCACCCTTCACTCTCGTTTTTCACGTCAGCCAGTACGGCTTCCCCATAGGGATCGTACTGAGGTCTACCGGCCCGGCCAGCCATCTGCTTGTACTCCGAGATGGAGATGGGGCGCATGTAACCCTCAGAATACCTTCTAGTGTAGATGACTACTCTGCGGGCAGGCATGTTAATACCTGCGGCAAGCGTCGGTGTGGCTGTTACAACCTTGATTAAACCTTCCCTAAAGCCTTTCTCAATCACTCTCCTAGCATTCATCGAGAGCCCTGCATGGTGGTACGCGACACCGTGCATTATGAGTGGCGCGAGTGACTCAACCTCCGTTCTTGGCGAGCCTTCCTTGAGCTCACTGATGAGTTGGGAGGTACCCGGCTCGTTAGGAAGCAACTTACTCAGGGCGCGTGCAGCTGATTCGGCCCTGTTTCTGGCCTGCAGGAATATTATTGCTTGATAGGATTCCTTCAGAGCTTGGAGGGCAGTATGCTTAATCAGGTTCCCATCCCTGACTTTCTCCACACGTCCGTCCTCGAAGACTATCTCGCGGCGACGCTTGTTGTAGAAGCCCTCAATGAGCTTCACAGGCCTCCAGTCACTGATCACTAGCTCAGCATCAAGCCACTCAGCTATCTCTTCAGGATTACCTATGGTTGCAGACAACCCAACTACTTGCGCACCTATGCGAGAAGCCTTAACGACGATTAACTCCACTATGGGTCCTCGATCCCTGTCACCTATCATGTGCATCTCATCAACTACCACGACACCGACACGCGCTAGCCAGGAGGGCTTCAGCCGAAGTATTGAATCCAGTCTCTCGTACGTGGCAACAACCACGTCATACTTACCCAACCACTCGCCCGGCTCGTCATAGTCGCCTGTGCTTATGCCAACCTTAAGCCCCAATCTCTCCCAGAATTTGAATTCCTCGTACTTCTCACTAGCTAAGGTCTTCAGAGGTGTGACATAAATACCTATGCGCCCGTCTAAGAAGGCTCTCAGTAAGGCAAGCTCGCCTATTAACGTCTTCCCGCTCGCTGTGGGTGCCGTAACCAGTATGTTCCTTCCCTTAAGTAGTCCTGCCTTAATCGCGCTTGACTGAGGGGGTGTGAGCTTACGTATTCCCCTCTCCTTCAGTAGGTTTACAACGCTCTCAGGGAGACCCTCCTGCGTCAGGGACTCTACGTTGACGAACATTTCTTCATCACTCAATTACCTGTGACCCCGCTTCAGCCATATTCTGACTCAGCGTAAATTAAAGTTAGGTCCGAGGTAATCACTCGAGGCTGACTTCAGGTATTACCAAGCCAACAGCAGTTCATTTATTGAGAACAGATATAAAGTACTTGAATGTAAACAAGTATCAAGGAGAGCAAAAAGAGGAGAGGTGATGGGTAGTGAGTAAGACGTTACTGGGGATATCCTACATACTCCTAGCAATACCCTACATCAACATCGTAGGCGTAATCCTGCTCCCCATAGCATGGATCATTGAAGGTCGACGAAGGAAAAGAGGACTCTGGACAGCTACAGGCATACTTGGTCTAATATCAATAATACTAATCATCATAGGTATGGTGGCGTTGATAGGCGCGTTGTTCCCCTTAATAAGTTCCCTACAGCATGAAATCACCATAGGACAGGGTCAGTCCCCGCAAACATTCCCTGGGAACTTCACTGAGGAATTACTTAAGAAGATGCCGGTAGGGCTAGCTGGAATAGCCGTCATAGCTGTAGCCTCACTACTCTATATCGTCTACTTTATACTGATGCTGGCGTCACTTTACCAAGCAGGTTCCTTCTATAGATCCGGCCTCATAAAAGCATCCGCTATCCTCTACATCGTTGGGATAGTGGTGGCGATATTATTCGTGATTTTCATCCTTACTCAAGCAACGTCACATGCCGCGGGCGTGGCTGGAGGAACGTTCGTTGGAGGCTTACTGGCAGGCGTTATAATCGCTGGAATACTGCTGTTCATAGCGAACATACTTGCTGGTATAGGATTCCTAACAGCTAAGGAGCCTGAGGAACAGCAGTACTACGCGTACGGGTATGCACAATCACCAAGTGAAGGTACCGTACAGACTGGCGGTGAGGGAAGCGGGTCAAGTACTAGTTAGTTAGGTTCCCCTGGAACCTTTTCCCGCGCTATGCTCGCATCAATCCGGAGGGCGTCACCTTATCACGGGAATCCTTCCAAACATTCTTGTTTCAATGAAGCCGTTTCCATTCACGTCAGGCAAGACACGCACACCCACCACCCTACCCTTAACCTTATGGGCGGCTAACGCGTCAAGCATCACCGAAGCCAGTAAGGTTGGGTCGTCGGGGATGGCAACCATGTCAATGCCAGCAACACAGTAAGCAGCTAAGTAAGTGAGGTCACGCAAACGTATTCTTCCTTTTTCGGCAAGTTCGAGTAACTTGCGATCCTCACCTACAGGAAGCATGAGCTCATTGAAACCAACGCTCCTCACCCCAGCCTTTTTCACCGTTGCCGCGATCATTTCATTGATATGCCGTATTGCCCATGCACTCCCAGCGGAGGGGAACGGGAGCTTCAGAACACGCTCTATTACAGGTACCACGGACTCCTCCATCCATGGCGAGAGTGAAGCATCGATAC